>NZ_JAGMUE010000017.1:0-143160 GCF_019049165.1 Streptomyces sp. AC627_RSS907 | reverse complement strand
GTCCGGAACGGGGCAGGGGGGCGGGGCAGGAACCGGGCAGGGGGGGTGGGGCCGGAACCGGGCAGGGGGCGGTGTCGGAATAACGGCCGGGGGACGGTCGTTCGACGGGTATAGTTGAACGGTCAACAATTTGGAGGTTGAGCGACCATGCAGTTCGGCATCTTCACCGTCGGCGACGTCACCCCGGACCCGACCACGGGGCGTACGCCGACCGAGCGTGAGCGCATCAAGGCCATGGTCGCCATCGCGTTGAAGGCGGAGGAGGTCGGACTCGACGTCTTCGCGACCGGTGAGCACCACAACCCGCCGTTCGTGCCGTCGTCGCCGACGACGATGCTCGGCTACATCGCGGCGCGCACGGAGCGGCTGGTCCTGTCCACCTCCACCACGCTGATCACCACGAACGACCCGGTGAAGATCGCCGAGGACTTCGCGATGCTCCAGCACCTGGCCGACGGCCGGGTCGACCTGATGATGGGCCGCGGCAACACCGGCCCGGTCTACCCCTGGTTCGGCAAGGACATCCGCGAGGGCATCAACCTCGCCGTGGAGAACTACGCGCTGCTGCACCGGCTGTGGCGCGAGGACGTCGTGAACTGGGAGGGCAGGTTCCGCACGCCGCTGCAGGGGTTCACCTCCACGCCCCGCCCACTGGACGGCGTCGCCCCGTTCGTCTGGCACGGCTCGATCCGCTCCCCGGAGATCGCCGAGCAGGCCGCGTACTACGGCGACGGCTTCTTCCACAACAACATCTTCTGGCCCGCCGACCACACCAAGCGCATGGTCGAGCTCTACCGCAACCGCTACGCCCACTACGGGCACGGCACCCCCGAGCAGGCGATCGTCGGACTCGGCGGCCAGGTGTTCATGCGGAGGAACAGCCAGGACGCGGTGCGCGAGTTCCGCCCGTACTTCGACGTCGCCCCGGTCTACGGGCACGGGCCGTCGCTGGAGGAGTTCACCGAGCAGACCCCGCTCACCGTCGGCTCGCCGCAGCAGGTGATCGAGAAGACCCTGGCCTTCCGCGACTACGCCGGTGACTACCAGCGCCAGCTCTTCCTGATGGACCACGCCGGGCTGCCGCTGAAGACCGTCCTGGAGCAGCTCGACCTGCTCGGCGAGGAGGTCGTACCGGTACTGCGCGCGGAGTTCGCCAAGAACCGCCCGGTCAACGTGCCGGACGCGCCGACCCACGCCTCCCTGCTGGCGAGCGCGAAGACCGCCGCCGAGAAGGAAGGAGCGCGGGCATGAAGCTCGTCGTCGTCTCCGCGGGACTGAGCGTCCCGTCCTCCACCCGGCTGCTGGCCGACCGGCTGGCCGCCGCGACCGCCGGGCGGACCTCGGCCGAGGTGCGGGTCGTGGAGCTGCGCGACCTCGCGGTGGAGATCGCGCACACCTTCACCAACGGGTTCCCCGGACGGGAGCTGTCCGCCGCCTTCGACGCCGTACGGGCGGCCGACGGCCTGGTCGTCGTCACGCCGGTGTTCTCGGCCTCGTACAGCGGGCTGTTCAAGTCGTTCTTCGACGCGCTGGGCGCCACGGAACCGGACGCCCTCGCCGGGAAGCCGGTGCTGGTCGCGGCGACGGGCGGTACGGCCCGGCACTCGCTCGTGCTGGAGCACGCCCTGCGTCCGCTCTTCGCCTACCTCAAGGCCGTCGTCGTCCCGACCGGCGTCTACGCCGCCTCCGAGGACTGGGGCGCCGAGGGACTGGACGGGCGGATCGAGCGTGCGGCGGGGGAGCTGGCCGCGCTGATGACCGGGCTGTCGACGGTCGGGAAGCCGGCCGGGGACACCACCGAGGTCGTGCCCTTCGAGGAACGCCTCGCCGCGCTGCGGCCCGCCGGGTGAGATCACGTTGACGTCCTCCCCGGCGTGAGGTCCGGCCCGGCCGCGCGGTCGCAGCGCCCCCGGCCTTGGCAGACTGGACCCGTGCCCCGGACTGTCCTGCTCGCCGAAGACGACCGCGCCATCCGCCACGCCCTGGAGCGCGCCCTCACCCTGGAGGGGTACCGGGTCACCGCGGTCGCGGACGGTGTCGAGGCGCTGGCGCAGGCCCGCCGGGGGCGGCCGGACGTCGTCGTGCTGGACGTGATGATGCCGGGCATGGACGGCCTCCAGGTCTGCCGTGCCCTGCGCGCCGAGGGCGACCCCACGCCGATCCTGATGCTGACGGCGCTGGTGGAGACCGCCGACCGTGTCGCGGGCCTGGACGCGGGCGCCGACGACTACGTCGTGAAGCCGTTCGACGTCGAGGAGGTCTTCGCCCGGCTGCGCGCCCTGCTGCGACGCAGGGGCCGTGAGGAGGCGGAGCCGGACACCGCCCCGGCGGCGTACGCGGCGCGGCCGGCCCCCGAGGGCGAGGAGCCGGACGGCCGGTACCTGGAGGCGGCCGGGCTGCGCATGGACCCGCGGGCCCGCCGCGCCTGGCGGGGCGGGCGGGAGCTGGAGCTGACCCGCACCGAGTTCGAGCTGCTGGAGCTGCTGGTCCGCAACGCGGGCATCGTGCTGGACCACTCCACCATCTACGACCGTATCTGGGGCTACGACTTCGGGCCCGGCTCCAAGAACCTCGCCGTCTACGTCGGTTACCTGCGCCGCAAGCTGGACCAGCCGGGCGCGCCGCAGTTGATCCAGACCGTGCGCGGTGTGGGTTACGTGCTGCGGGGGGACTGAGTGGGCCCCTCACCGCTCGGGCGGCGGCCCCGGCTGCTGTCGCTGCGCACGACGTTCGCGGTGTCGTTCGCGACGCTCACCGCCGTGGTGACGGTTCTGGTCGGGGTGCTGTCGTACAACGCCGCCGCGCGGCTGGTCCGGGTGGACCAGGAGACCGTCTTCGCGCAGGTCGTGCAGGACCTGCGGGCCGAGGTGCGCCAGCAGCGGATGTCGCCCGGTGACTTCTCCTCCTCCGCGCCGGGCCACGACGTCGTGCGCCCGGCCCGGACGGACGTGCAGGTGCTCGGACCGGACGGCGAGGTCTCGGACCCGGCCGGGCCGCGGCTGCCGGTCACCGACGCCGACCGGCGGATCGCGGGCGCCGCCTTGGCCGGGCGGCTGGTGCAGCACGAGGACGTCGACGTCGGCCACGACGCCTACCGGGTGGCGACCGTCTCCCTCGGCGGTGGCCGGGGCGCGGTGCAGGTGGCACAGGAGTTCAGCGACACGGAGGACCTGCTGCGGGTCCTGCAGCGGCGGACGCTGCTCCTGATGGCCGTGGTGGTGACCGCGGCGGGCCTGTTCGGCTGGTGGCTGGCCCGGCACATCACCCGCCGCCTGATCGCCCTGACCTCGGCCGCCGAGGACGTCGCCCGGACCCGTCGGCTCGGCATCCAGGTCCCGGTCACCGGCCATGACGAGGTGGGCCGCCTGGGCCGTGCCTTCGACCGCATGCTGGGCCGCCTCGCCCAGTCGGAGGAGGACCAGCGGCGCCTGGTCCAGGACGCGGGCCACGAGCTGCGGACACCGCTCACCTCCCTGCGGACGAACATCTCGCTGCTGCGCCGCATCGACGAGCTCCCGCCCGCCGCCCGGGAGGAGCTGGTCGCCGACCTCGGGCAGGAGGCCCGCGAGCTGACCGACCTGGTCAACGAACTGGTCGAGCTGGCGGCCGGCCAGTCCTCCGGTGAGCCTCCGCAGCGGGTCGACGTGGCCGGGATCGCGCGGGAGGTGGCGATGCTGGCCCGGCGCCGCACCGGACGGGAGATCGGTGTGCGTGCCTGTGGCGAGACGACGACCGACGGCAGGCCGGCCATGCTGACCCGCGCGATCTCCAACCTGGTCGAGAACGCCGCGAAGTTCGACCCCGGCGGTACCGGGCCCATCGAGGTCGCCGTCGCCGGACCCGTCCTTCCGCACTCCCGGCTCCTGCCGCACGCCCGGCCGCGCTCGGGCGGGGGGACGCCCGTGAGCGGGGGGTCTCCCACCGGTGCGATCCGCGTCGAGGTCCGCGACCGGGGCCCCGGCATCGCCGACGGCGACCTGGCCCGCGTCTTCGACCGCTTCTACCGCGCCACCGACGCCCGCTCCCGGCCCGGCTCGGGCCTCGGCCTGTCCATCGTGCGGGAGGTGGCGCTGGCCCACGGGGGCGCGCCGTTCGCCTCGCGGCGGGAGGGGGGCGGATCGGTGATCGGCTTCACGGTGGGCGGTGACCCGACAGGCGACGACCCGCCCCACGACCGACCGGCCTGAGCGACGACGGCCTCCGCCGGCCCGCCCCGGGAGGGGCCATCGCCCGCCTCGGCCCGCCGTCACCCGCCGCCTCCGCCCGCCGTCGCCCCCTCCGCACGCCGCCGGTCGACGAGTGGCCGCCCGCCGTGGCAGGGGACACGTGGTCGTCCGCGCCCGCCAGGGACGACCCCGGCCAGGGACGACCCCGGCCAGGGACGACCCCGGCCAGGGACGACGCCCGCCACGGACGCCGCCGTCCCGGGCCGGGCTCCGGGTGCCTGGACCCGGAGCCCGGCCCGGCGCCCGAGCGTCCCGCTCGTCAGAGCAGGTTGTAGATCTGGAACCCGTGGCCGATCTTGACCGGCTTCTCGTAGACGGCCCGGGCGTCGCCCGTGCCCGAGTACCGGTACAGGTCACCGTTCGGCTGACGTGCGACGAGGTCCGACCTGCCGTCGGCGTCGAGGTCGCCGACCGACAGCAGCCGGTCGTACGTGTTCCAGCCGCCACCGATCCTCGTGCGGTCGGCGAAGGGGGCCTTGTAGTCGCCGGTGCCCTGGTAGAGCCACAGGACGCCGGACGTGTCCCGGGCGACGATGTCGGCCTTGCCGTCGCCGGTCAGGTCGCCCTGGCCGGCGAGCTGGGTGTACTGGCCCCAGCCGCCGCCGACGCGCTGGCGCGCGGTGAGGGTGTTGTCCGGGTGGGCGAGGTACAGCCACAGGACGCCGGCCTTGTCGAGGCCGAGGAGGTCGGCCTCCTGGGCGCCGCCGAGATTGCCGGGGGAGAGCAGCGTGGGGTAGATGTCCCAGCCCTTGCCGATCTGCTTCTCGTGGTACTCGAGGTTGTCGTCGATCCAGCTGTACTGCAGGGTGCCGTCCTTGTAGGCGTTCCAGGAGCCGTCGCTCCAGCCGTCCTTGTCGTTGTCGACGTCGATGGAGTCGGCGAAGGCCGCGAAGCTGGACGCCACGTGTTCCCGGGGCTGGAAGCCGCCCTGCCTGTCCGTGAAGTACATGTACAGCTCGGTGGTCTGCTTGTGCACGCCGAGCATCGCGAAACTGGGCGTCTCCACCGGAACGGCCGCGAGGCCGCGCGCCTGTGGGCTCCGGGCTTCCCGGGTGGCCTGCTGCTCGGCCTCGGCGGCGGCACGGGCCCGGTCCGCTCCGGCCGGGTCGCCGGAGGCGGCGGCCGTACCGGCCGTGGCGGCCAGCGCGGCCGTGACGGCGGTGGCGGCGAGTGCGCCCCGAAGCGCGCGGCGACGTGCGGATCCGATCATCGAGTTCTCCTCTGTGCATCGGCCGACAGCCGGTTTGCGTACCGGCGCCGGCCACGAATCTCTCACGTGATCTTCATGGAGACGATCAGATTATGTGCCCGTAACTGCGGCGGGTCTTGGGGCCTGCCCGGCATCCGGACACCGTCGCGCACTGCCGGTGACCGGCAAGGTGCCGCTCGTCGGCCCAGTTCGGCCCAGTTCGGCCCAGTTCGGCCCAGTTCGGCCCAGGTCGTCCCTGCCGGAGCCGCCGGCCGTCGAACGGCGGGGCGCGCGGGGCGGGGAGGATGCGGGCGGGGAGCGGGCGGGGCGGGCTCAGTGCCGGTGGCCGCCGTCACCGTGCTCCTCGCCGGCCGCCGGCTCCGGCGCGCTGTCGAGCGTGGACGTCCCGGCGTGGACGGTGAAGGCCGCGGTGCGGACGGTGCCGTTGTGCTTGAAGTCGAGGAAGAGGCGGTACACCCCGGCGCTGGGGGCGGTCGTCGTGAAGGAGATGCCGGGACCGGACTCGGTGGTGCCGTCCCCGGGTTCGCCGTTCGGGTGGACGTGGAGGTAGGCGAGGTCGCCGGAGCGCAGGGCGACCAGGTGCCCGTAGGCGCCCAGGTAGGGCTCCAGGTCGGTGACCGGGCGGCCGTCGCGGCTGACGTCGAGGGTCAGCTCACCCGCCTTGCCGGGGCGCAGGGCGCCCTTCAGGGTGACGGTGTAGCCGTCGACGGTGGTAGTGGCGGCGGCTCCGGGCAGGTCCGCCGCCTCGTACGGGCCGGAGACCGCGAGGTCCGCGCCCAGGGTGAGGTCGGTGGCGCCCTCGGTGTTCGGGGTGAAGTCGGCGAAGACGCGGTACGTGCCGGCGGCGGGCAGGTCGACGGGGGTGCTCCAGGTGCCGTCGGCTGCCCGCGTGGGGTGCAGGTGCCGGTAGGTGGCCAGGTCGCGTGAGGCGAGGACGAGGTGGAGTTCCTTGCCGTGCTCGCGCCGGTAGGAGGTCACCTGCCGTCCGTCCTGGTCCCGCACGGCGAAGCGGAGTTCGCTCTCTTCCCCGGCGGTCACACGGGGTGTCCTGAGGTCAAGGGTGTATCCCGCCTCGGAGATCTGGAGCCCGGCGGGGGTGGCGTCCGTGTGTGCGCCGCGGCCGGAGCGTGCCGGGCGGTCGTGCTCCGCGTGGGCTGCCGGCGCCTGGTCCGCGGCGGTGGGGTCGATCGCCGCGCCGACCCCGTAGGCGGTGCCGAAGCCGGCCGCGAGCGCGGCAGCGAAGACAGTGATCTTTACGCCGGTGTTCATGAGTGCCCTCTCTCGTCGGCGTCGCCGCTCCTGCGGAAGTGACACGACTATATACCCCCAGGGGGTATGAACAAGTGACTGGTCGGCGTTTGCCAGGAGTACCCCCAGGGGGTATACATGGAGACGTCAGAGGTACCCCCCAGGGGTACAAGGCGTATCTCCCTTGGAGGACCCATGTCCTGCTGCACCCCCGACGGCCGCTGCTCCACCGGCACCGGCACCGCCACGGCCACCGCGGGCACCACCACCGTCTACACCGTCTCCGGGATGACCTGCGGACACTGCAAGGCCACGCTCACCAAGGAGATCGGCGGCCTGGACGGCGTGCTGGCGGTCGACGTCGACCTCGAGGCCGGCCAGGTCGCCGTCACCACCACGGACGAGCCCGACGACGCGCTGCTGGCCAAGGTCGTCGACGACGCCGGCTACGAGCTCACCGGCCGAGCGGCCTGACGGGGCCGCACACCCCGCCGGGCCCGCCCGAGGGCCCGGCCGCCCCCTTTCCCGTCCCCTCTTCCCCGTCCCCCTTCCCCTGATCAGCCCGAGGAGCAGTGATGGCCACCACGGTCCCCGACACAGCCGAGGTCGAACTCGTCATCGGCGGCATGACCTGTGCCTCGTGCGCCGCCCGGATCGAGAAGAAGCTCAACCGGATGGACGGGGTCACCGCCACCGTCAACTACGCGACGGAGAAGGCCAAGGTCAGCTACACCGGTGACGTGTCCGTCCCGGAGCTGATCGCCACGGTCGAGGCGACCGGTTACACCGCGCGCGAGCCCGAGCCGGTACGCGCCGAGCCCACGCCCGGCACGGAGGGCGCCGAGCCCGCCGACGACCTGCGGCCGCTGAGGGAGCGGCTGGTCACGGCCGTGGTGCTGGCCGTACCGGTCATCGCGATGGCGATGGTGCCGGCGCTGCAGTTCGCGTACTGGCAGTGGCTGTCGCTGACCCTGGCGGCGCCCGTGGTGACGTACGCCGCCTGGCCCTTCCACAAGGCCGCCCTCACCAACGCGCGGCACGGCGCGGCGACCATGGACACCCTCATCTCGGTCGGCACGTCGGCGGCGTTCCTGTGGTCGTTGTGGGCGCTGTTCCTCGGCTCCGCGGGCACGCCGGGCATGACGCACCCCTTCGAGCTGACCATCGCCCGCAGTGACGGCGCTGGGAACATCTACCTGGAGGCCGCCGCCGGGGTGACCGCCTTCATCCTGGCCGGCCGCTACTTCGAGGCCCGCTCCAAGCGCAAGGCCGGCGCCGCGCTGAAGGCCCTGCTGGAGCTGGGCGCCAAGGACGTCACCGTGCTGCGGAGCGGCCGGGAGGAGCAGATCCCGGTCGGTGAGCTGAAGGCCGGCGACCGCTTCCTCGTCCGCCCCGGCGAGAAGATCGCCACCGACGGCACGGTCGTCGAGGGCACCTCCGCGGTCGACGCGTCGATGCTCACCGGCGAGTCCGTCCCGGTCGAGGTCGGCGTCGGCGACGCGGTCACCGGGGCGACCGTGAACGCGGGTGGCCGTCTGGTGGTCGAGGCGACCCGGGTCGGCGCCGACACCCAGCTCGCGCGGATGGCGAAGCTGGTCGAGGACGCGCAGAACGGCAAGGCCCAGGCGCAGCGGCTCGCCGACAGGATCTCCGGGGTGTTCGTCCCCGTCGTCATCGCCCTGGCGGTGGCCACCCTCGGCTTCTGGCTCGGCAACGGCGCCGGACTGACCGCCGCGTTCACCGCCGCCGTGGCCGTCCTGATCATCGCCTGCCCCTGCGCGCTGGGCCTGGCCACGCCGACCGCGCTGATGGTCGGCACCGGGCGGGGCGCCCAGCTCGGCATCCTCATCAAGGGACCCGAGGTCCTGGAGTCCACCCGCAAGGTCGACACCATCGTCCTCGACAAGACCGGCACCGTCACCACCGGACGCATGACCCTGCTGGCCGTGCACACCGCCGACGGCACCGAGGAGTCCGAGGCACTGCGCCTCGCGGGCGCCCTGGAGCACGCCTCCGAGCATCCGATCGCCCAGGCGGTGGCCACGGGTGCGGCCGGTCGTGTCGGCGCCCTGCCCGTCCCGGAGGACTTCGCCAACGTCCCCGGCCTGGGGGTGCAGGGCGTCGTCGAGGGCCACGCCGTCCTGGTCGGCCGCGAGAAGCTCCTCGCCGAGTGGGCCATGGAGCTGCCCGCCGGCCTGGCCCGCGCCAAGGCCGACGCCGAGGCGGCGGGCCGTACCGCGATCGCCGTCGCGTGGGACGGCGAGGCCAGGGCGGTCCTGGAAGTCGCCGACGCCGTCAAGGCCACCAGCGCGGAAGCCATCACCCGGCTGCGCGCCCTGGGGCTGACGCCGATCCTGCTCACCGGCGACAACAGGGCCGTCGCCGAGGCGGTGGCCGCGGAGGTCGGCATCGACGAGGTCATCGCCGAGGTCATGCCGCAGGACAAGGTCGACGTCGTCCAGCGCCTGCAGCGCGAGGGCCGCTCGGTGGCCATGGTCGGCGACGGAGTCAACGACGCCGCCGCGCTCGCCCAGGCCGACCTGGGACTGGCCATGGGCACCGGCACCGACGCCGCCATCGAGGCCGGCGACCTCACCCTGGTCCGGGGCGACCTGCGTGCCGCGGCCGACGCCATCCGGCTGGCCCGCAAGACCCTCGGCACGATCAAGTCCAACCTGTTCTGGGCCTTCGCCTACAACGTCGCCGCCCTGCCGCTGGCCGCGGCCGGACTGCTCAACCCGATGATCGCCGGGGCGGCCATGGCCTTCTCCTCGGTCTTCGTGGTCGGCAACTCCCTGCGGCTGCGCGGCTTCAAGGCCGCGAGCTGAGACGTCTCCCCGGAGGAAGGGGGCGGGCCTGACGGCCCGCCCCCTTCGGCGTGCCCGGGGGCGGCACGGCGCGTCGGCGAGGACCTGGGGCTCGGCCCGTTTGCGGTGCGCGGCGGGGTGATACCCGGCAGGCACCGAGGCGACGGGCGCTGTTCGGTGCCCTGCCGGCAGCAGAAGAGGAGCGGCACCATGACCACCACCGTCAACGACATGCTCCGTACCTACCCCGCCGACCTGGGCGGGGTGGACCGGGAGGCCATGGCCAGGTGCATCGAGGAGTGCGTCGCCTGCGCGCAGGCGTGTACGGCGTGCGCGGACGCCTGCCTGTCGGAGGGCATGGTCGGCGATCTGACCAAGTGCATCCGCACCGACATGGACTGCGCCGACGTCTGCAACGCCACCGCGTCGGTGCTGTCCCGGCACACGGGCTACGACGCCAACATCACCCGGGCCGTCCTGCAGGCCTGCGCCACCGTCTGCAAGGCGTGCGCCGACGAGTGCGGCAGTCACGCCAACATGCACGAGCACTGCCGGGTCTGCGCCGAGGCGTGCCGGAGCTGCGAGCAGGCGTGCAACGACCTCCTGGTCAGCCTGGACTGAGACGACAACGCCACAACGCCGGGTGGCCCCTGGATCTCCAGGGGCCACCCGGCGTTGTGCCGGCGCGGGTCAGTGGTAGGCGTGGACGACGGCGTGTCCCTTGCCGCGGCCGATCATCCACTTGTTGACCGGCGTGGTGATCACGAACGCCACGGCGAAGCCGCCGAGCAGCGCGTACCAGAACAGTCCGTCCGACAGGTGCGCGTCCATCGCACCCGGGACGAGGGCGATGATCCCGTTGTCGACCAGCTCCATCACCGCGATGGAGACGGTGTCGGCAGCCAGCGCGACCTTGACCGCGGCCTTCAGGGACACCCCGGCGCGCACGACGGCGAAGAGGGTGAGGGAGTAGCCGAAGACGAAGGCCAGGGTGACGGCCAGGATCATCGTCGGCACGTTGCCCCACATCAGGGCGGTGCCGATGACCATGCCGAGGATCTCGCCGATGGCACACCCGGTGAGGCAGTGCAGCGTCGCCTTCGTCGCCGTGGCCCAGGTCGCGCCGTGCCCGTGGCCGTCGTGGTGGCCGGCGGCGTGCCCGCCGTGCCCGTGGTCGCCGGCAGGCGCCGCGTGGTGGTGCGCGGTAGCGGAGTGGTGCGTGCTGTGGTCCATGACCTTCATCCCCAGGTCCGGGTCGACGTCCCGCGAGGCCCTGGCGGCCTCACAGAACCCACGGTATACCCCCCAGGGGTATACCGACAAGGCCGTGACCCGGCCCTGGCCGAGCAGGCGGGCTCAGGGCTTTCCGGGGAGCGGCCGGGTCCGCGACGTCAGCGGGCGGGCCGCGCCGGACGGGCTCCCGGGGCCGCTGCCCGCGCACACGCACCGCCCGGGTGCGACCGGAGGCACGGCCGCACGGTCGCTCGGCGGCTCAGTACCAGGACGTCCGGCCGCGGTCCGTGCACAGCGCCCAGATGACGAAGACGGCCACGGCGATGGACACGATCGCCCAGACCGGCTGGTAGGGCAGCCACATGAACTGGGCGACGACGACGAGGGCGGCGAGCGCGACACCGACGCCCCGTGCCCAGTCGGCCCCCTTGAGGACACCCCAGCCGGTGGCGGCGATCAGGACGCCGAGGACCAGATGGATCCAGCCCCAGGCGGTGAGGCTGAACTCGAAGACGTAGTCGCCGACGCGGGAGTAGACGTCGTCCTTGGCGATGGCGGCGATGCCGGTCAGGACGCCGAAGACGCCTTCCGTCAGCATCAGCACCCCGGCGAACACGGTACCGCCGGAGGCCCAGCCACTCCTCGAACCGCCTCGTTGCCGCGTGGGACGTCCGGTGTTCTCGGCGGCGTCGGCCATGACTGTCTCCATCCGTCGGTACGCCCTCCGGGCGGGGACTTCGAGCATCGACGGACGACAGACCGACGGCGAGCGGTCGGGGGCCGTTCGGGTGGAGCCTGCCGCGGGACCCGGGCCGGCCGGCCCGAGCGACCCGCATCCGCAGCCGTACCCGAAGCCCGGTCTCACCGCGCCGCTAGTGCTCTGACCGCATAGGTTCGCCGGGTCGGTGTTCGTGGCGGTTGGATGTGGAGTGACGTCCGATCCGACCGCTGGAGGCGCGGTGGCCGAGCCTGTCCGTGTGCGCAGACTGACCGACCAGGAAGGGCAGAAGCTGCAGCAGATCGTTCGCCGGGACAGCACAAACTCGGTGCGCTATCGGCGCGCGATGATGCTGTTGGCCTCGGCCGGCGGGAACCGGGTGCCGGTGATCGCCCAGCTGGTGCAGGCCGACGAAGACACCGTCCGAGTTGTGATCCACCGCTTCAACGAGATCGGCCTGGCCTGTCTGGACCCTCGGTGGGCGGGAGGCCGTCCCCGCCTGCTCAGTCGTGACGACGAGGACTTCGTCATCCAGACGGCCACTACCCGCCCCACCAAACTCGGCCAGCCTTTCACCCGCTGGTCGCTGCGCAAGCTCGTCGCCTACCTGCGTAACGCCTCACGGCCGGGTGATTCGCATCGGCCGTGAGGCGTTACGCGGCCTGCTCGCCCGCCGAGGTGTCACCTTTCAGCGCACCAAGACTTGGAAGGAATCCCCGGACCCCGAGCGCGAGGCGAAGCTGGACCGGATCGAGAAAGTCCTTGACCGCTTCCCGGACCGGGTCTTCGCCTTCGATGAGTTCGGCCCCCTCGGGATCCGACCCACCGGCGGCAGCTGCTGGGCCGCGCAGACCAGGCCCGACCGGGTGCCGGCCACCTACCACCGCACCCACGGAGTGCGGTACTTCCACGGTTGCTACTCGGTCGGCGACGACACCCTGTGGGGCGTCAACCGCCGCAGCAAGGGCGCCGCCAACACGCTGGCCGCACAAGAAGTCGATCCGCGCCGCCCGACCCGACGGCGCCCCGATCTACGTGATCCTGGACAACCTGTCCGCCCACAAAGGCGCCGACATCCGCCGCTGGGCCAGGAAACACAAGGTCGAACTGTGCTTCACCCCGACCTACGCCTCCTGGGCCAACCCGATCGAAGCCCACTTCGGACCACTGCGGCAGTTCACCATCGCCAACTCCCACCACCCCAACCACACCGTGCAGAGACGGGCATTGCACGCCTACCTGCGGTGGCGCAACGCCAACGCCCGCCACCGCGACGTCCTGGCCGCAGAACGCAAAGAACGCGCCCGCGTCCGCAGCGAGAAGGGCATCCGCTGGGGCGGACGCCTCAGCGCATCCGCAGCCTGACACCGCCCAACGGTCAGTGACTCAGAAGCTTCGGAAGACGCCGTCCTTGTCGACGGCGCCGGCGAACTCCTCGAAGTCCATGTTCGCGCCCGAGAGGTTGTTCTCAATGCTCCACAGCTGGGCTACCACAACGCGGACACCACGCCCACGCTCACCCTGCAGGTCCAGCACGAGGAGCGGCCGTTCAGTCGAGGCGAGGGCTACAGAGTCCGCTAAGACAAGAAGCGGATGCTGGTATTCCACGGGGGTCAGGTCGAGGGCCTGGTCGGATGTCAAACCCTCGTACATCCGGTCATCGACGACTGCGACGTTGGCCAAGAAACCGTCCTTGCTGGGCGAGAACAGCGACGCCCGCAGAGCGTCCCACGCACCGTCTACCGAGAAGTCGGTGCGCACAATGAGGGCTTCCAAAGTGCAGGGGAACTGATTCATGCGCGGACAGTACCGCCAACCCGGTGAACCAATCCGGTCACAGCACTAACGACGCCGCTTTCGGCTCAGGGCCACACCAGGCAGTACGGCTGATGCCTCGCCTCGTGTGATGTCCCGCCTCGTGCAGTCGGTGACTGGAGTCCTGCCACTGGTGCAGTGAATAGGAGGGGAGCATTCCTGACCTGAGGGGTCCTCGGCCAAATATGCGCAAGTGGCTCGGTGAGCACTCGACCTGGAGCACGTGCCTTCCGCTTCTTGACGCGCGAGATGGAGCCCTTGGTATCGAAGAACTGGCGAAGACCATGCACTCCGGCTTGCGAGCGACCACTGCCATGGCCCTGGCCCCACAGTCCACCACCACTGGGCCATCGCTACCGCCCGAGCCGTCCTCGCCGACTACCACTTCCGCTATGTCCCAACTGGGCACCTTGGATCTGAGCCGTCACCTGTCTCCGCCTCCCAGCGGGCGAGGGCATCGACTTCTTCTGCCTCACCGACACGGACGCGCCCCCGTCCGCCCGACCGTCGGGGCAGGCAGCCCTGCACACCCCACTGGAACGTAAGTACCAATTTCCAAGCCGCTTCGAAGCAACCCCCAACCAGCAGGTCGCGATCGGCCAACAGCTGTAACTGCGGAGCGGACGACGAGCTGACCGCTTGGAGCGCCTCCGCCATGCGACGCCAGCGACCCCCACGGCTCCTTCTTGTCAAACTGACAAGAACGAGAGTACCGTATTCGGCATGCAAACTGACGCGTGGTCACCCCCACCTGTCCTGCTGACGGTCGATCTCGTGATCCTGACGCTGCGCGAGGGGCGACTGTGTGTCCTGCTCGTGGAGCGGGGCGAAGATCCTTTTCAGGGCATGCTGGCTCTACCTGGTGGATTCCTCAATCACGTTGGTGAGGAGATCCTGGACGCCGCCCATCGTGAGTTGAGTGAGGAAACCGCTCTGGGTGCCGGGTGGGTGCATCTTGAACAGTTGGCCACCTACGGGGACGCAGGCCGTGATCCACGGGGACGAGTCGTTTCCGTGGCTCACTTGGCGATCGCGCCGGGGCTGCCCGAACCGGTGGCGGGGACGGACGCCATGGATGCGGCATGGGTTCCCGCGGAAGCCATCCTGTCCGGTGAGGTGGAATTGGCCTTTGATCACCGCCGGATCGTGACGGACGGGATCGAACGCGCGCGCACCAAGCTCGAATTCTCGGCACTGGCCACGGCATTCTGCAGAGAACTCTTCACCATAGCCGAGTTGCAGCAGGTGTACGAGGCGGTTTGGGGCACTGAACTCGACACCCGCAACTTCTACCGGAAAATCCAGGCCGTAAAGGGGTTCGTCATCCCCGCTGGATCGGGACGTAGGACCACGGGAGGACGGCCCGCACGACTGTATCGTGCCGGGCCGAAGACGGTGTTGTCCCCACCGCTGATCAGGCCTGTGCCGTCCACGATGGAAGAGAGCGCAAGAGAGGAAGAGGAATAGATGTCGAAAGACTTGGTGGTGATCCTCACCGCCCTCAATCTCGAGTACCAGGCAGTGCGCCGAAAGCTGGCCGACCCGCAGGTGCACCGTCATGAGCGTGGGACGCGGTTTGAGGTGGGAACCGTGCAAGACACTTCATGTCGTGTCGCGCTCGGTCTGACGAACAAAGGGAATCATTCCGCCGCGGTGATCGCTGAGCGCGCGATACAGGAGTTCTCGCCGGTGGCCGTGTTGTTCGTCGGCGTCGCCGGTGCCCTGTGGGACACCGCCAGACTGGGCGACGTGGTGATGGCGACACACGTGTACGCCTACCACGGCGGCACCAGCGAGGACGACGGGCTCAAGGCCCGTCCCCGGGTGTGGGAGGCGGCGCACAGTATCAGCCAGCTCGGCTCGCATTTGGCTCGCGTGAACGACTGGGCCGATGACGCGCCCGGTCATGGGCGCGCGCCACAGGTTCGCTTCGGAGCGATCGCCGCCGGTGAGGTCGTACAGAACTCGAAGATCTCCGCTCAGGCGCGGTGGATCCGGCAGCACTACAACGACGCGCTCGCGATCGAGATGGAGGCCGCCGGTGTAGCGCAGGCCGGTCATCTCAACGGGGCACCTGTGGCCATCATCCGGGGGATCAGCGACCGAGCGGACGGTACGAAGAGCAGCGCGAAGGACCGTGACTGGCAACCACGTGCCGCGGCGAACGCGGCGGCGTTCGCCACACGGCTGGCCGTGGAACTAGTGGGAGAACAGGAGCAGATCGCAATGTCGCAGGCGGACAGGGCCTATACGGCCGACAGACTCAAAGAGCAGGTCATCAACACCGCCCATAACAGCACCGTTGGCATCATGGCCGGCTCAGTCAAGGAGAGTAGCGTCTACTTGAGCGCACATCCGAAGGCGACCAGTCCGGCGGACCTGATTACGGAACTGGGCGTTTTCCGTGAGCAGATGAAGCGTCACCACGTCGAGGGCGCCCTCGACGACGATACCTATCGAGAGGCACTGGCCGAGCTGGGCATTGCCCGCCGGGCAGCAACGGAGAACACTCCCGAGGCGCCCAAGAGGGCCACCCTGGCACTCAAGAGGTTACGCGGTCTGATCGCAGAGTTTCCCGAGCTGGTGGCCAAGCTGGCACCACTGGTTGTCGCGGCGGGTGACTTGTCATGAACGACGTCAGCAGTGTCACGCACAATTCGGCCGGATACGGCTCCACCGTCGGAATGCAAGCCGGGGTCGTACACAACGCTCACGTCTCCATCGGCCACCAGGATGCGTCGCCTCAGGAAAAGTACAAGGCCGGCGTGCGGCTCCTGGAGGACGGCGTCCCCAGCCGTGCTCGTGACTTGATCAGTGACGCGATCGCCAACGGACACGACACCGCGGAGGTCCGTTTTCACTGGGTACTTGCCATGCTCAGTGGACGCGCCTACGACGACCTCAGCACCGAAGAGATCCGGCGGCTGAACCGTGCCTCCGGGCTCGTACGGGCCTATGCCGAGGGAGAGTGGAAAGACACTCTGCGCGTCGCTTTCGAACTGCTGGAGATGCTCAGCATCCCGGACGGCGAAACAGGACGCGTACTTGAGCGGTTACGAGCCCTGCCACCCAGCCGGCGTGACACGATCCTCCATCACTTCGACCTGGTGCTCACCGGAGGGTTGAAAGACAGCCTGTGGGCCGAGCGCCGAGAGCGGGCCGAGGCGGCTCGCTTTGGCAACCACCGGGTCCAACGGGTCTGGGCCTACTTCGAACCCGACCCCATCGGGCCACGAGCCCTGCCGCCCCGTCCGAGCACCGCTGCTGCCGCCCAGGCGGCCCTCCCGGTCCGAGCTGGCCTGTTCGTCGTCGCCACCGCATTCCTCAGTATCTTGGCGCTGATCGCGGACCCGGCCGCGGCAGCCATCGAGTTACTGGTGGCGCTCGGTGCGGGACTGACAGCGGCTCACTTCGGCCACCGATGGTGGTTCCAAGAACTTCGGCTGAAGACCAAGAACCAAGTGTTCCAGATCCCGCACCCGCGCGATCCTGCCTCTGCCAGGGACGGGTTCACCAACAACGTCCGTCATTCGTTCGACCACTACTTCAGCACCCGCGTGCCCCATGGACTCGCCCCGCACGAATGGCTCGGTCTTACCGTCCACTTCCGTAACAGCCTCGTCGCCGAGATCGCGGTTCTCTACCGCGAAAGCCGGACCAGCGTGGACAGAGTCAACTGGCTGATCCGCTATCTTGCCGAGGAGGCCCGAAACCGTTACAGCAAAGGCACTCTGTTCGATCACCACCAGAGCCAGAGCCAGAGCCAGAGCCAGAGCCAGAACCAGGCGCCGGCGGGGGCGAAGGTGCTGTGCGTGGTCGCCCTCGTCGCTCTCGGCCTCACGACTCTGGTCCTGCTCGGAACAGTGGCCGCAGGTGCCGGAGTGTCGCAGCTGCTGCTGGCCGTCCTGGCCGTAGGCGGCGCGGTCTGGTCCGGACGCGCGGCTGGCTTCTCGTGGCTGGAGGCCCGAGGTGAGGACCACCGACTGGCCGAGGAGACCAAGGAATACCAGGAGCAACTGGCCGCGCGGCAAGCCGCGTACCAGAACTGGAAGTCGTTCCTGGACGCCACGCGACCCAGTGAGCTGGAAATGGAGATCTGGCTCGCCTGCGACAAGACGCTGTTCGTCGACGAAGCACTCCGCCATTACCAGCTCACCTGGCGCGATGTGATCACCCACACCATCCTGGTGACACCCGCGCGTCCCTACAAGCGAGGGCGGGTGAAGGGCGGTCCTTGGCGGTACTCGCGTTATAGTTTCCGCCTTTTCCTGGTCACACAGGATGGCGTTCGTGAAGTCAGCTCAGAATTCGATTTCACCGACGCGAAACGCGGTAACCGGCAGCGAAGCAACTATCGATTCGATGCGTTGTCCTCCGTGCAAGTCACGGAACGTAGCGAAGCCGGCTATGACCTGGAGCTTTTCCTCACCAACGGGCCGGCCAGGAACATTCGCGTCAAAGACGCCGACGCTCACCAACTCGCGCCGGACGAGAACGCCGAGGAAGTCGCAGAAATCAACCTCGATGCGGCTGGTTTCATCCACACCTTCCGCCTCCTGGAGGGGATCGCGGCAGACGGAAAGGTCTGGATCGAACGGCACAACCCTAAAAACCAGCCGTCCTTCCGCGCTGTCGGCTGAGTCTCCTGCGCCTCCGGAGCGGGCAGGGTCCGGAGCGCCGGATCCCTGCCCGTCCACTCATAGGCCCAGCCGGACCCCGAGCTTAGGAATGACCGTGGCTGCCACAGAAGACGTCACTGAGAGCAGACTGCTGCTGGCCGAGTACGACCGCATCAAGGAAGAGCAGAAAACGCGGATAGGATTCCGTGACAACCTGCTCTACTTCACGCTCGCCGCTTCCACTGCGGTTCTGGCCATCTTCGTACAGAGTAGGCAGGCTCAACTGCTACTCGCCGTCCCTGTGATCTGCCTGGTCCTGGGATGGACCTACCTGGTCAACGACGAGAAGATCTCGGCGGTCGGCTGCTATATCCGCGATCAGTTGGGGCCGCGACTGGCTGAGCTCAGTGGCGCCCACGGCGTCGTTTTCGGCTGGGAGATCTACCACCGCGGCGATTCGAGTCGCACCATGCGCAAGCGACTACAGTCCGCTGTGGATCTGTTCACGTACTTGGTCTTGCCGATGATCTGCGTGACCGCATTCTGGTGCTCTCCCGCTGTCCAGCCTTTACTTGTGATCGTCTCCCTCGCACAGACACTTGCCCTGGCCGTACTGGGCTGGCAGTTCCTGCGATATGCGGAGCGGTAGTGCTGCTCTGCCGCCCCGCTCCACCTTCAATTCGCCGTCCCCACCTGGGAGCTCCTCGGACCCGCCCCGCTCACCGGCCGCCTGTCCGTCGGCTGGCCGGCCGATGAGGCTGGAGGGCCCCGACGCGGGGATCTACGAGGCAGTGGCCAGATCGTTGAGCAGTCCATCGAGGCTGACGACGCGGAACGACTTGAGGCGGCGAACCAACTGGGAGGCGAGGAACGTCCCGATGTTCGGATGGCCGTACGGCAGTGGCGCGTCCGGTTGTGCGATGACCTTCACGCCCCGCTCGTCCCGGCCGTACAGAGTGCCGTGTACGCCGTACAGGGGTGCGCTCCTGACCAGGAGCACCGTCGGGCCGTCCTCCAGGTGCGGACAGAGCCTCGCGGCGGCACGGGTGTGCCTACGGCATACCGGAGGTTGATTGGTGAGGATGCTCGGCTGACTTGGATCGTGATCCCGGGGGCCGGCGAGAAAGATGAAGCCGAGGGGCGTGCGGGCGGGACCTGTGCAGACCTGGCAGGTCAGCGTCTGCATACACACCATCTGCCGGTGCGGGTGCATCAGCTTCCATTGCGGCTCACCGGAGATCCGGCCTTCGGCGTCGACAGGGTTCCACCCGCAGCGGGCCCAGAGCACGCCCCGCGGGTCTCGGTCCCGGGGGTCCTCGTCCGCGTAGTACAGCCACGGGCCGGAGGAATGGCGCGTAATGACGAGGTTGTCCGGCGCCGCGTCCTCCCCTTCCCTCTGGGTGATGTACGGGACCAGGGAGAGACTCTTGTCTCTCGACTCGACGGCCCGCGGGTTGTACGTGAGGCGGAGGGGCGGGAAGGTCACGGCGCCTCCCCGAGGCAGTGGCGGGCCACCAGGCGTTCGAGGAGTTCGTCGAGCGTCCACGCCATGCGCCGGAGGTGTCCGACGGCACGAGGGAGGTCGGTGGGTACTTCCTCGGTTCGGATGGTGCGCCCGCGCTCGATGAGGACGACCACCTGCCCGTCCTGCTCGGCCACCTTGGAGACCATGGCGAGGTGGACGACTCGCACCAGGTGGCCACGGAGGCGCTGCGCGTGCTCGTCGACCCCGTGTTCGGTGGGTGTGTAGTCGTCCAGGACGGCTGCCATGTCATCGAGCAGCAGCCCATCGACATACGGGGCCCAGCGCTGCGCCTTCTCCAAGATCTGCCTCAAACCGGCCTCGGTGAAGGGCGGTACGGCGGCTCGCACGGAATGGGACCAACCGGGACGGATGGCGGTGGCCGTCATCGCCCCGACTCCTCTGGCACAGCGAGGCGGAACCGGTAGGTACCTCGTACGGGGGCGGGCACGGTGATCTCCTCTACGCGACGTCGGCGATTCGGACGTCCCTGGAGAGGGCCGGCCATCGGCTTCGAGGTTCCCGTTGCGGTAGTGGCGTCTCCACGCCGTCGCCACGCCGTCTCCCCGCCGTCTGGGTGGCGGACAAGCGTCGGTCGGACGGCGTGGAGGCGCGCTGTGGACAAGCGGAACCTGTGGGGTACGCCCCATTCGTACGACCCACCGGAAGAGCGACCGCGATGCTGAACGACTCACGCCCGGCAGTCCACAGTTCTCCCACGCACTGCGTGGCCCTGGCCGGTCGGCGCGAGCCGCTTGCCGCGGCCCGTGATCGGGTGCGTACGGTGTTGGCTGGCGTCGTGCCCTGCGTGGACGACGTTGTGCTGGTCGTGTCCGAGCTGGTGGGCAACGCCGTGCGACACACGACGGCCGGCCCTGACTGTCTGACCATCGAGATCGACGGGGATCAGGTCGTCGTCGCGGTCCACGACCCGGAGCCTGACGACGGTCGTGTGCACCTGTCGGAGACGGCTGCCGATCTGCTTGCCGAGTCCGGCCGTGGGCTGTGGCTGGTGCAGACGCTGGCACGTCGGTGGTACGTGGAGACCACCGCCGTCGGCAAGGCGGTCGTTGCCGTCCTGCCGCGCGGGGAAACGGCAGTCAGCCGAGCGGCAGGCTCTTGACGACGTTCCACCGATAGGCGCGGTCCTCGCGTCGCAGCTCCACCAACTGCACTTCCTGGACGTGCAGATCGACTGGTGCAAGGCCCCGGAGTGGGGTGACGGCCTCGATGACCGGGGCAGCGGGGCGTGGCCGGTTGTTGTAGGCCAGGCTCAGGTGGGGGCGGAACAGCGCGGTCGGCTTGCGGGGCGCCAGCCCGAGCGAAGCCATGGACTCGCTGAGGGCCGAGTGCAGCGCCAGTACCGGGCCCCAAGGGGCGACCGTCAGGCGTACGGCTCCCCGAGAACCCGCGAGCGGGACCGCCCGCAGGCGGAAGGCCGCCGGGAGAAGCGGGGCCGCCGCGCTGATGACGTCATCGAGATGGCTCAGCGGCAGCGTTGCGGCGGAACCGACGCGTGTGAGCGTGATGTGCAACCCGTCGTCGGGGACCGGGTCCAGGCCGAGCCGCGCGAGGTGCTGCTGGCAGCGAAGAGCGAGGTCGGCCAACGCTGGGCTGCCGGGGAAGGTGAGCATCCAGTAGTACGCCCGGGTCTGTGCCGTCCAGCCGGGCCGGTCCCAGTGATCGACCATGGTCTCCACGGCGTCGAAGGCGGCCTGGTCGTGTGCCGCGATCACCGCCGGGTCACTCAGGTCGGCCGGGGGGTGGGTAGGGAAGGCTGCGGGATCGGCGCTGAGCTGGACGTGCGGCCAAGACACCCGGCGAACTCCTCCGTGATCACCCCGCCTCGGCAGGCGGGAGCTGACAGCCCCAGACGCGGAGCTGTTCGCCATACTCGCGCACCGCCGACCGGGACCGCCAAGGGGCTGCTCGCTCGTACAGATCCCGAGAGCGCTGCCGCACCGAACTGATCGGCAGCGGGCTGGCCAGAGTGATCGCCTGTTGCCCGAGGGACATGGCGTGCTCCACATCCGGTGCTCGCTGTTGAAGCACCGCGGTGGCCACGTCGAGGCGGACCAGCGAGCGGCTCCACGCGGAGTCGGACTTCTCGACCAGGTCGTCGAGGTCCTCGGCGTCCCGCAGCACGTGCCCGGTGTCCTGCAGAGCGACACGGGCGGTCAGCGCATTTGCCAGGGTGCGGGCCCGCCCATACGGCAAGAAGGAGATGCATGAGGTCAGGCCGACGGGCACATCATGCCGGTCGGAGAGCTCCAGCGCTCGTTCGATGGCCCGCTCGGCCTGGTTCCGGTCACCGAGCTTGCCGAGCGCCCGGGCCCGGCCGTTGACCAGCAGCCGGATGGCCTGCGGGTGGTCCGGCGCCCGGTCCACCGCGGCGGCGGCCCGCGCGTCGGCCTCGTCGTAACGGCCTGCGTAGTACGCCGCGAAGGACTGGGTGGCGCAGGCCCACATCTCGGTGTCGAGATCGCCGATCGCCCGGCTCAGTTCCAGCGCTTCGGCGCAGTACGCCTCAGCCAGGCGGAACGCGCCGGTGTTGACCGCCATGTAGCCGAGCAGTCCGCCGGCGCGTGCAGTGATCCGGAACAGTTCCCTGCGTGCGGATGGAGGTTGCTGACCCGCGAGCAGGGTGTACCCCATGCTGTGCAGGCTCTTCGTCTGTCCCCACAGGCCGTCCGGCCCGTCCTTCTCGTACCGCTGGGTGATCACCTCGATCCGGCAGGCGAGAAAGGACAGAGTGGTCTGGTCGACGTTGCCGCAGGCCAGCTGGCGGGCTCGGGCGACGATCTCCGCCGGGTCGTCATCGTGGGCCGGTGGGCCGGCTTGGGGAGAAGCTGGAACGTCCGCAGGTAGTGGTTCTGGGGCGGCCGGCGGATGGGCCGAGGCCGAAGCGAACAGGTCGCGGGCGGCCTTGCCCAGCAGCTCCTCCAGAATGCGGCACGTATCGGGGCGGGGAAGCTGCTTCAGTTCCCCACTCATCCACCGGTCGAACTGTCGCGAAGAGACCGCGACCGAGGCCAGCCGAGGGTCACCCGCCTCCTCGGCCAGGTTCCGGGCCGCGCGGGAGAACTGCACCTCGAACGCCGCGTAAGTCGTGAGGTGGCGCTCTTCGAGTAACTGCCGAAGCAGCGTGTTACGGGGCATGGAAGACCTCCCAACACGTCGGCGGAACCAGGGGCTCCTCGGCGAACGGCACGCACGCCGGACCGTGCGGCGTACGGGATGTCCTACGTAAGAGTGCCGACGCAAAGGGCAACTAGGCAATATGTCTGGCTAAGTTGGCCCGTTCGGGTTGTCCGTCAGCGGGTGGATGGACAGACTGCCTCCATGGCACTGAAGAGGAAGCTGGTCCCTCAGTCGGTCTACCGACGTCAGCTCGCCACAAGGCTGCGCGAGTTACGGGAGGCGTCCGGCCTGACCCTCACCGAGGTGTCGAAGCAGATCGAAGTCAACCAGGGGTCTCTCAGCCGGATCGAGACCGGCGAGCGCGGCACCACCCCGGTACTGGTCCGGGCTCTCCTCGACTGCTACGCCGTCACGGACACCGAGCTGCGTGACGACATCCTGGACTTGGTGCGTGCCGACAAGGAACAGCAGAAGCCCTGGTGGCGCAAGTACTCCGCGGTTCTCACCCCGACCCGCTACGACGGTTACCTCGCCCTGGAGGCAGGTGCCATCGGGCTGGCCAACTACCAGCCCCTGCTCGTTCCCGGCCTGCTTCAGACGGAGGACTACGCTCGTGCCGTCATCGCCCAGATGCGCCCTGACCTGAGTCCCGAACAGGTGGACGCTCTGGTCAAGGTGCGCATGGAACGTCAGGAAAGCCGCTTGTCCGGTGAGCGCCCCGCCGAACTGCGGGCAGTCCTGGACGAAGCAGTCCTCCACCGTGTCATCGGCTCACCCACCGTGATGCGCCAGCAATTCGCGCACCTGGCCCAGGCCGGTGAACAACCGAACGTCACCATCCAGCTCCTCCCGTTCAGCCTCGGCGCCCATCCGGGCCTGTACGGCCCCTTTGTCATCCTCACCTTCCCCCAGCCCACAGCTCCGCTGGTCTGGCTGGAGAACCCCAACAACTCCGTGTATCTGGAGTCCCCAAGCGACGTCCAGAACTACACGGACACCTTTGACCAGCTCAGGGCCTCCGCCCTCAGTCCGGCCGAGACCCTTACCCACCTCATCCGCACTGCCGAGGAGCTCGAACCTTGAGCACGATTCCACCCCGCCGCCCCCGCACCGAGGAACTGCACAACGCGCACTGGCGCAGGAGCTCCTACAGCGGAGGTGCCAACGACTGTGTCGAGATCGCCGACCTCGGTGCGTACGCGGCGGTGCGCGATTCCAAGGTCCCCGACCTCTCGCCTGTGATCCTCAGCCGTCCCGCCCTGGACAATCTGCTGGGCCACTACACCCGCGGCCGCGATGGTGACCAGGATCGCGGCATCGAGGAGCATCGCCAGCGCCGTACCGTCGCTTGGCACGGGCTCGCGAAGCATCGCCCGTGTGACGCTTCGCGGGACGCGGGCATGATGGTGTTCACCCTGGATGCGGGAGCGCGTGGCGCGCTCGCAGGCGGAAGCGACTTCGCGGAGCTGGGCGCGGATGGATGCGGGGGCGAGGGGGAGGGGCAGGGCGACGCTTCACCGAAGGCGGCGAGGTGGGCCTGAGAGGCTCCAACATCGTGACCGGTGAGGTGGTGGGGATGCGCTCGCCTGAGGTGGTGGGGATGCGCTCGCCGGCGACCTTGTAGCCGCGTACGTCGCCGGAAGGGAAGTACACGGCTTCGACCAACACACCCTCGGTGCGGCTGAGCAGGCGGATGAACTCCTCGGTGTTGGTGGGGCGGCCACGGCAGTGCGGACGATGGTGCGCGGGCGGGCACATCGGTGCCCCAGCAAAACCAAAGTGCCCTGGCCGCCTGACGGCCCCTCCCGGCACAAGACGAGGGAGGAGCCGAAGGCCCCGCCTAACCGAAAGAAACCCCAGCTCAGGGCCACACCAGGCAATACGGCTGATGCCCCGCCTCATGCAGCCGATGGCTGAAGTCCTGCCACTCGTGCAGCAACCGGTACACGTCGAACGCGTCCCGCGGGCCGCCCCGGTCCGGCACCGTCGACCAGATGAAGGCCGCCGCGCCGACCGCCTCCTCGCCGATGCCGCGCAGGGGGTCGACGACGGTCATCGGGAGTTTCACCACCGCGTAGTCGGGGTGGAGGACCACCAGTTCCAGCGGGGGCACTCTGTACAGGGGGACGCCCTCGATGCCGGTGAGGACCATGGCGGCCATGGTCTCCGGCTTGATCTTGGTGAACATGCCGTTCATGCCGAGCTCGTCGCCGCCCAGCTCCTCGGGGCGCATCGAGATCGGGACGCGGGCCGCGGTCGCGCCGTCGGGCGCGCCGAAGTACTTGTAGGTCACCCCCACCCGACCACCATTCCTGCTCCCCGACCCCAGCCGGTCGGCCCGCCTGTCGAGCCGGCCGGGCTCGCCCGGTGCGCCGTGTGCCTGACGTGCTTCGGTCGCTTCCTCCGCCTCGCGTCGGTGCCTTCCGCGACGGGCGCGTCGAGGACCCAGGTCGTCGGTCCCCTCGCCCAGTCCGCCACCGCGATGCATATCTCCACCCGACTGCTTTTCTAGGACGCGTGGCCCCCGCCGCGCAACCCGATCATCGTGTCAGTGACCTCCCCCGCGGCCGCCCGCCGAAACGTGCGGTGGAACATATGACCGTCGCATACCCGTCATACGTCCCCGGGACGCCGGTAGCCCCTGTCCGTGCCGCCCGCATGAGCTGCGGGGACGGGCTCCAGTCTGGCAGACGGCACGGCGTTCGGGCGGGTTGTCTACCCTGATGAGGTCACCCTGGGCAACCAGAGGCCGAGCAGAGTCCGATAAGTCGGAGAAGGTCGAGAAGGTCGGAGACGTCGCAGGTCATGAGCGAACTGGCATATCCATACGAAGCACCGGCCTCGCAGGCTCTGTTCGACCGCGCGGCGGCCGTCACGCCCGGCGGCGTGAACTCCCCGGTGCGGGCCTTCCGCGCCGTCGGCGGCACGCCCCGGTTCATGGTGTCCGGCACCGGGCCGTACCTGACCGACGCCGACGGGCGGGAGTACGTCGACCTCGTCTGCTCCTGGGGGCCGATGATCCTCGGGCACGCGCACCCCGAGGTGATCGCCGCCGTGCAGGAGGCGGTCGCGCGCGGGACGTCGTTCGGCACGCCCGCCGAGGGTGAGGTCGCCCTCGCGGAGGCGATGGTCGAGCGGGTCGCCCCGCTGGAGCAGGTGCGGCTGGTGTCCAGCGGCACCGAGGCCACCATGTCGGCCATCCGGCTCGCCCGGGGGTTCACGCGGCGGACCAAGGTGATCAAGTTCGCCGGGTGCTACCACGGGCACGTCGACTCGCTGCTCGCCGCGGCCGGCTCCGGCGTCGCCACCTTCGCGCTGCCCGACACCCCGGGCGTCACCGGTGCCCAGGCGAGCGACACGATCGTGCTGCCGTACAACGACCTCGACGCCGTGCGCGCCGCCTTCGCCGCCCACCCCGGCGAGATCGCCTGCGTCATCACCGAGGCGTCGCCCGGCAACATGGGCGTCGTGCCGCCGCTGCCCGGGTTCAACCAGGGGCTGAAGGACGTCTGCGCCGAGAACGGCGCGCTGTTCGTCTCCGACGAGGTCATGACCGGGTTCCGTACCAGCCGGGCCGGCTGGTACGGAGTGGAGGGCGTCGTCCCCGACCTGATGACCTTCGGCAAGGTCATGGGCGGTGGTTTCCCCGCCGCCGCGTTCGGCGGGCGCGCCGACGTCATGGCGCACCTCGCTCCGGCCGGGCCCGTCTACCAGGCCGGCACCCTCTCCGGGAACCCGGTGGCCACCGCCGCCGGTCTCGCCCAGCTGCGGCTCCTCGACGACGCCGCGTACGAGACGGTCAACGCCGTGTCCGCGCAGATCCAGTCGCTCGTCACCGAGGCGCTGAGCAAGGAGGGCGTCGCGCACCGGCTGCAGACCGCCTCCAACATGTTCTCCGTCTTCTTCACGGACCGGCCCGTACGCACCTACGAGGACGCCAAGGCGCAGGATTCCTTCCGCTTCACCGCCTTCTTCCACTCGCTGCTCGCGAACGGCGTCTACCTGCCGCCGTCCTCCTTCGAGTCCTGGTTCGTGTCCACCGCCCACGACGAGCGGGCCGTCCAGCGCATCGCCGACGCCCTTCCGGCGGCGGCCCGCGCGGCCGCGGAGGCGACGGCATGAGCGAGCACAGCGGCAACAGCCTGAACAGCGGGAACGGCGCGGAAGCGGCCAAGGACATCACCGTCGTCCACGTGATGCGGCACGGCGAGGTCGAGAACCCCACCGGTGTCCTCTACGGCCGCCTGCCCGGCTACCACCTCTCCGAGCTGGGCCGCCGCATGGCCGACCGGGTCGCCGAGCACCTCGCCCCCCGCGACGTCACCCACGTCGTCGCGTCCCCGCTGGAGCGGGCGCAGGAGACGGCGACGCCGATCGCGAAGGCGCACGGTCTGGACCTCGCCACCGACGAGCGGCTCATCGAGGCCGACAACGTCTTCCAGGGCAAGACCTTCGGCATCGGCGACGGCGCGCTGCGCCGCCCCGCCAACTGGAAGCACGTGGTCAACCCGTTCAAGCCGTCCTGGGGCGAGCCGTACGTCGACCAGGTCGTGCGCATGATGGGCGCGCTGACGGCGGCCAAGGACCGGGCCCGCGGGCACGAGGCCGTGCTCGTCAGCCACCAGCTCCCGATCTGGATACTGCGGTCGTACGTCGAGCGGCGGCGACTGTGGCACGACCCCCGCAAGCGGCAGTGCACGCTGGCGTCCCTGACGACGTTCACGTTCCAGGGCGACCGGATCGTGTCCGTCGGCTACACCGAGCCCGCCCGTGACCTCGTCCCGGCCCATCTGCTCGCGGGAGCCAAGCCGGTCAAGGGGCAGGGCAAGGCCTTCGGAGCCTGACGGCGACCGGCCGGCCAGGCGACCGGCCGGCCAGGGGAGCGGCCGGTTCCGGCGGCCGCGCCCGTTACCGAATCCGCACAAACATCCGGAACCCGCACGTTCGTCACGTCCTCTGACTCAGTGACCACCAGAGGACGTGACGAACGAGGTTGCGATGCGCACTTCCACCCGCTCTCTCACCCGCAGGGGGATGCTCGGACTAGGCGCGGGTGCCGCGGCCGCCGTCGGGCTCGCGGGCTGCGGTAACGGCTCCGGCACATCGGCGGGCGGCTCGCACCGGGCCGGCGGTTCCGGCGAGCCCTCGCCTTCCGGCAGCGGCAAGCCCCCCGCCGAGCCCATCGGCGACGGCTCGACGTCGTACACCGGCAAGCAGCCCCACCAGCCGGACGCGCCCGTGCCGCTGGAACCCGGCCAGACCCCGCCGCAGTTCGTCGTCTTCTCCTGGGACGGCGCGGGCGAGGTCGGCAACGGGCTGTTCCCGCGCTTCCTCGACCTCGCGAAGGAGCACGGTGCGCACATGACCTTCTTCCTCTCGGGCCTCTACCTGCTGCCCGAGTCGAAGAAGCGTCTCTACGACCCGCCGAACAACCCGCGCGGCGCCTCCGACATCGGCTACCTCACCGACGCCCACATCAAGGACACCCTGGAGAACGTCCGGCGGGCCTGGCTCGACGGCCATGAGATCGGCACCCACTTCAACGGCCACTTCTGCGGCGGCAGCGGCACGGTCGGCAACTGGACCCCGGCGCAGTGGCGCAGCGAGATCGACCAGGCGAAGTCCTTCGTGAAGGAGTGGCGGACCAACACCGGCTGGACCGACCTGCCGTCCCTGCCCTTCGACTACGACAAGGAACTCGTCGGCGGTCGCACCCCCTGTCTGCTCGGCCAGGACAACCTGCTGCCCACCGCCCGCGAGCTCGGCTGGCGCTACGACGCCTCCTCGCCCGGCGGCCGTCAGGTGTGGCCAGTGAAGAAGGACGGGATCTGGGATCTGCCGTTGCAGCAGATACCTTTCCCCGGACACTCCTTCGAGGTCCTCTCCATGGACTACAACATCCTCGCCAACCAGTCCGTGAACTCGACCAAGGCGCCCGCCCACAACTACCCGGGCTGGCGCGAGCAGGCAACGAACGCGTACATATCCGGCTTCAAGCGGGCATACGAGTCGAACCGGGCGCCCTTCTTCGTCGGCAACCACTTCGAGGAGTGGAACGGCGGCATCTACATGGACGCCGTCGAGAACGCCCTCGAGCACATCGCCCGGGAGAAGGAGAAGGGCGGGGACATCCGCCTCGTCTCCTTCCGTCAGTTCACCGACTGGCTGGACGTGCAGAAGCCGGAGGTGCTGGCCAAGCTCCGTACGGTCGAGGTGGGGCAGCGGCCGGCCGGAGGCTGGAACGCCTTCCTCAAGGGGACGGGGGCAGGCACCGCGACGGGCTCGTCGAACGCCGCCTGAAATGCGGTTTTCCACCCGTGAGGGGGGTGCGCAAGATCCCCGGAACGGACATGCGAAACTTTTCACATGAGTGCCGCCAGTCGCGCCCCCCTGCGCTCGAACCGCACCACCGGCCGCGTCCGTCGCCGCGCCGCCCTGACCGCCGGCGCCGCCGCGGTCGTGCTCCTCGGCTCCGCCTGCAGCTCCGGAGGCACGTCCGGCGGAGGCGGCCAGACCGGTTTCATCACCGGCTCCGACGGCATCGCCACCGCCAAGAAGGGTGAGCGGGCCGACGCCCCCGAGCTGTCCGGCGAGACCGTCGACGGCGGACAGGTCGACGTCGCCGACTTCAAGGGCAAGGTCGTCGTCCTCAACGTCTGGGGCTCCTGGTGCCCGCCCTGCCGCGCCGAGGCCAAGAACTTCGAGAAGGTGTACCAGGACGTCAAGGACCAGGGCGTCCAGTTCGTCGGCATCAACACCCGCGACACCTCCACCGGCCCGGCCCGCGCCTTCGAGAAGGACTACGGGATCACCTACCCGAGCCTGTACGACCCGAGCGGCAAGCTGATGCTCCGCTTCGAGAAGGGCACCCTCAACCCGCAGGCCGTCCCCTCCACGCTCATCATCGACCGGGAGGGAAAGGTCGCCGCGCGCACGCTCCAGGCGCTCAGCGAGGAGAAACTGCGCAAGATGCTCGCCCCGTACCTCGCGGACGGCACGGGTAAGTGACGTGTCCGCAGTGACCACGCTCGCCGCCGACGGCTTCAACGGCACGGTGCTCAACGGCGCCCTGCTGGTGGCCCTGCCCATCGCCCTGCTCGGCGGCCTCGTCTCCTTCTTCTCGCCCTGCGTCCTGCCGCTCGTCCCCGGCTACCTCTCCTACGTGACCGGCGTCACCGGCACGGACCTCGGTGAGGCCCGGCGCGGGCGGATGGTCGCCGGAGCCTCCCTCTTCGTCCTCGGCTTCACCGCCGTGTTCGTCTCCAGCGGGGCGCTCTTCGGCTACTTCGGTTCGACGCTCCAGGAGGAACGGGGCGTCCTGACCAAGGTGCTCGGCGTGCTCATGATCGTCATGGGCGTCTTCTTCGTCGGCCTCATGCCCTGGTTCACCCAGCGCGAGTTCCGCTTCCACCGGCGGCCGGTGACCGGCCTGGTGGGCGCCCCCCTGCTGGGCGCGCTCTTCGGCATCGGCTGGACGCCCTGCATCGGCCCGACCCTCGCGTCCGTCCTGGCACTCTCCGCCGACCAGGGCACCGCCGGCCGCGGCGCCATACTGACCGTCGCCTACTGCGTCGGCCTCGGTGTCCCCTTCGTGCTCGCCGCGGTCGCCTTCCGCAAGGCGCTCGGCGCCTTCGGCTGGGTCAAGCGCCACTATGTGTGGGTGATGCGTATCGGCGGCATCATGATGATCGCGACCGGTCTGCTGCTGCTGACCGGCGTGTGGGACAGCATCGTCCAGGACATGCAGACCTGGTCCAACGGCTTCACTGTGGGGATCTGATCCGATGAGCAGTACTTCGAAAACGGCGTCGGACAACACCCCGAAGACCGCCGGCGACGACCAGGACCTCGGCGCCGCCGGCTCCCAGCTGTCCACCGCCCCCACGGAGGAGACCCCGAACCTCCCCTCCCTCGGCGTGATCGGCTGGGCCCGCTGGTTCTGGCGCCAGCTCACCTCGATGCGGGTCGCGCTGCTCCTGCTCCTGCTGCTCTCGCTGGGCGCGATCCCCGGCTCGCTGATCCCGCAGAGCGGCGTCGACGCCCTGCAGGTCGAGGAGTTCCGCAAGAACCACGAGATCCTCGCGCCGGTCTACGACAAGCTCGGCCTCTTCCACGTCTACAGCTCGGTGTGGTTCTCCGCGATCTACATCCTGCTGTTCGTCTCCCTCATCGGCTGCATCGTCCCGCGCACCTGGCAGTTCGTCGGCCAGCTGCGCGGCCGTCCGCCCGGCGCGCCGCGGCGCCTGACCCGGCTGCCCGCCTACACCACCTGGCGCACCGAGGCCGAGCCGGAGCAGGTCCGCGAGGCCGCCCTGACGCTGCTGAAGAAGCGCCGCTTCCGCGCCCACACCGTCGGTGACTCCGTCGCCGCCGAGAAGGGCTACCTGCGGGAGGCGGGCAACCTCGCCTTCCACATCGCGCTGATCGTGATGCTGATCGCGTTCGCCTGGGGCCAGCTCTTCAAGTACGAGGGCAACAAGCTGATCCTGGAGGGCGACGGCTTCGCCAACACGCTCACCCAGTACGACGACTTCAAGTCCGGGAACCTGTTCGGCCAGGACGACCTCGATCCGTTCAGCTTCACCCTGAAGGACTTCCGCGCCACCTACGAGCCGTCCGGCCCCAACCGCGGCACCCCGCGCATCTACGAGGCCCACGTCAGCTACACCAAGGGTGCCTACGGCGACGAGAAGAACGCCACCATCAAGGTCAACGAGCCGCTGGAGGTCGACGGCTCCAAGGTCTACCTCGTCAGCCACGGCTACGCGCCCATCGTCACCGTCAGGGACGCCAAGGGCGACGTCGTCATGGACAAGGAGGCCGTGGCCCTGCTGCCGCTGGACGCCAACGTCACCTCCTCCGGCGCCATCAAGGTCATGGACGGCTACCGCAACGCCAAGGGGGAGAAGGAACAGCTCGGCTTCAACGCGTTCTTCCTGCCGACCTACGGCGGCAAGGGCAGCGCGATGTACTCCACCTTCCCGGCGCTGATCAACCCGATGCTCGCGCTCTCCGCCTACCACGGCGACCTCAGCGTCGACGCGGGCATCCCGCAGAGCATCTACCAGCTCGACAAGAGCAACCTGAAGGAGTTCAAGGACTCCGACGGCAAGCTGTTCAAGAAGCAGCTGAAGGTCGGCGAGACCATGACGCTGCCGAACGGCGCCGGCTCGGTCACCTTCGACGGCATCCAGCAATGGGCCGGCTTCCAGGTCACCCAGCAGCCCGGAAGCGGCTGGGCGCTGGCCGGCGCCACCGCCGCCGTCCTCGGACTCGCCGGTTCCCTGTTCATCCAGCGCCGCCGGGTCTGGGTGCGGGCGGTCGAGGGCGACGACGGCGTCACGGTCGTCGAGATGGCCGGCCTCGGCCGCAGTGAGTCCGCGAAGGTGCCCCAGGAACTCGGCGACCTCGCCGCGGTCCTGTACGAGCAGGCGCCCGACGCCCCGAAGAACGACGCCACCCCCGACACCCCCGACACCCACGTCGTACCTGCCGAAAGGCCTGGGAAATGAGTCTCGCCGCAGCAACCGAGCTGGCCGCCGCGAACAACGAGAATCTCGCGAACATCAGCAACACGCTGATCTACTCCGCGATGGCCGTGTACACCTTGGCCTTCTTCGCGTACATCGCCGAGTGGCTCTTCGGCAGCCGCAGCAAGGTGGGCCGTACGGCCGCCGCACTGACCGCCGACGCCGACGCGAAGGCCGGGACGAAGGCCGCCCCGGCCGTCACCGTGAACACGGCCGGCGGCACCACCGTCCTGGAGCGGCCCAAGGTCGTCGTGCGGGCCGCGACCGGCTCCCGCGACGTACCCGACGGGCCGGGCGCGCACGGCGGCACCGAGAAGGGCGACCTCTACGGGCGGATCGCCATCTCGCTCACCGCGCTGGCCTTCGTCATCGAGGCGGGCGGTGTGCTCACCCGCGCCCTGTCGGTGCGGCGGGCGCCGTGGGGCAACATGTACGAGTTCAACATCACGCTCACGACGGTCGCCGTCGGCGTGTACCTCATGCTCCTCGCCCTGAAGAAGAACGTCCGCTGGCTCGGCCTCCCGCTGGCCACCACGGTCCTGCTCGACCTCGGCCTCGCCGTCACGGTCCTGTACACCGCCAGCGACCAGCTGGTCCCGGCGCTGCACTCGTACTGGCTGTACATCCACGTCTCCACGGCGATCTTCTGCGGCGCGGTCTTCTACGTCGGCGCGGTGGCCGCGATCCTGTACCTGTTCAAGGACAGCTTCGAGACCAAGCTCGTCTCCGGCGGCACCCCCGGCCGTTTCGCCAACTCCGTCCTGGACCGGCTGCCCTCCGCCGCCTCCCTGGACAAGTTCGCCTACCGCGTCAACGCCGCCGTCTTCCCGCTGTGGACGTTCACGATCATCGCGGGCGCGATCTGGGCGGGCGACGCCTGGGGCCGCTACTGGGGCTGGGACCCCAAGGAGGTCTGGTCCTTCATCACCTGGGTCGCCTACGCCGGCTACCTGCACGCCCGCGCCACCGCCGGCTGGAAGGGCCGCAAGGCCGCCTACCTGGCGCTGATCGCCTTCAGCTGCTGGCTGTTCAACTACTACGGCGTCAACCTCTTCGTCGGCGGCAAGCACTCCTACTCGGGCGTGTAGCCGAGGCCGCACCGAGGCACCGCCAAGGGCCGGTTCCTGTGACCCGCGTCACGGGCACCGGCCTTCGGTGTACCGCCGGGCGGGGCGCCCGGCCCTAGAGCAGGGGGGCGGCGCGGCCGACGCCGGTGATGATGTCCCGCAGCCGCTCCACGTACAGCCGCAGGTTCTTGTGCGCGACGTCGGTGTCCGGATACCGGCTGGCGAACCACAGGCCCTCCGGGAGCCGGGTGACCCACGCGCACACCTGGTCGCCGTACGACACCCTGAGCAGCGCGTACGCCGACAGGTCGGGCCAGCGGCCGGAGCCGGGGACGTCGCGGGCGTCGACGAAGGACACGATCGAGTACAGGTCCGGTGACGTGGGGTGGAAGTCCGTGCCGAGCAGGCGCAGCACCCGGTCGATCGGCATGCGGGACAGCCGCCGGTTGGCCTGGAGTTCGGCGCGCACGGTGCGCAGGGCGGTCGGGAAGTCGTGGGCCGGCGCCACGGGGATCTCGATCGGCGCGCCGCCGACGTACCAGCCCACGGACTGGGACCACTGCGACCGCGACCTGGTGTGGAACGGCACGACCGTGCGGTAGACGGACTCCCCGCCGATCTCGTGGACGACGAGCGCGGTCGCGGCCAGCACGCCGACCAGGCTGCCGCCGTAGGGGCGGCAGTACGCCTCGAAGGCGGCGGCGTCGGCCGCGTCCACCAGCGGCTCGCGCAGCAGCCGCTGGACGGGCAGCGCGGCACCGGGCTCCAGCCCGAGGTCGACGGGGAAGGAGGGCAGCCGTCCGTCGCACCGCTGGATGAACTCCCGCCAGCGGGCGACGATGTCGTGGTCGCCGTCGATCCGGTCCGCCTCCGCCCGCTCGGCCTCGCAGAAGTCGACGTAGCTGCCGACCTGCGGGTGGTCCACGGTCCGGCCCTCGACGCCGGCGGTGTACAGCTCGTGGATCTCGGCGGGGATGCGGTAGATGGAGTAGGCGTCGACGTTGCTGTGGTCGAAGCCCATGTACACGCTGACGCCGTCGTCGCGGACGACCGCCGTGTAGATGAGGTTGGGCCAGCGCAGCGCGTCCGCGACGCTGTCGAAGCGCTCCTGGAGGTGCTGGGCCAGGTCCGCCGCGTCCGGGAAGTCGCCGATGTCCTCCCGGTGCAGGGACACCGCGTCCGCGTCGAGCGTGAACCGGCGCAGCTCGTCGCCGTCCGCGCCGGTCCACCGGAAACCGCTGCGCAGCGTCTCGTGCCGCAGGGTCCAGGCGCGCAGCGCCTCCTGGAGCACGTCGAGGTCGACCGGGCCCGGGATGTCGAAGGCCGCGCCGAGCCAGGTCGGCACGAACAGCCCGTCCTCACGGACCGACCGGGCCGTCCGGATGTGCGACTCCTGGATGTACGCCGGTGGCCGCTCGTCCTCGGGCAGCCCTGCCGCGATGTCGAGGGTCCTGGGACTGAGCGTCCACTCGACGAGGCGTCCGGGCCGGATCTCGCAGCGCTGGATGTCGGTCATTCGCACGAGGGGGGTCTCCGTTCGCAGATGTAACAGACCCGACCAAGAGAATGCCGTGCGCGCGACCGTGCACCTGGTGTGTCGGCACTGTTCAGCGGAACGGATGGCTCCTCGAACGGCGGTACGGGGCTTCGCCGTTCACTGTGCGCCCAGGAGCCGGAGGATCCCGTTCACCGCTTCCACGATCGGCACGCCCAGCGCCCCGGCGGTCGCGGCGACGCCCGCGACGGCCATCAGGGCGCGGGTGCGGGCCTGCGGCTGGACCACGGCGTCGGGGGCGAGGACCGGCAGGGACTCGTCGATCGTCTGCGCGGCCGGCGGCGGCACCTGCGTGCGCAGGTCCCGCAGCTGTGCCGTCAGCGCCTCGACGGCGGAGCGCACTTCGGGGTCCAGGGCGGTCGGTGCCGCGTTCTTCACCATGCCGGTGTTGCCCGTCCCGCCGTACATGGTGACGTTGTCACCGAAGTAGTAGCTGTCGCCGTTCATCATGCCGCCCCCATTCCCACGTTGCCCGTTCCGCCGTACATGTTCACGTTGTCGCCGAAGTAGTAGTGCCTGGGGTTGATCGTGAGCGTTTCGACCCTCACCTGGAACTCGGCCTCGGGGTTCTCGATCGCGTTCACGACGTGGCCGACGAGCTGGTTCAGGTGCTGGGTGTCCTTGCTCGTCACCAGCGCCGTCGACGCACCGGACGTCTCCACGGCCAGCACCCAGTGCGAGGACGAGATCAGCACCGCCCCCAGGGACCCGGCGCAGTAGATCAGGGCCATGACGGTGCCGAGCCAGACCCACTTGATGATCGCCTCCGCGGTCTCGGCGTCGCTGCCCAGACCGGTGAGGCTGCCGAGGATCGTCATGGCGAAGGCCACCGGCAGGATGATCCCGACCCGCTTGAAGAAGAGCACGGTCGCCTCACCGCGTCGCGGGGTGAGCAGGAACGTGTACACCCGCGTGATGTTCCGCAGCGGGTAGGCCGCGCCGCCGACCCACAGCAGCCGCTTGCTGACCCGCATCTCGACGTGGCCGCCCGCCAGGTGCGGCGGAAGCGGCGGCGGGGGCGGGGGAGCGACCCGGTTGTGCCAGGGCCTGTCGCTGCCGGACGCCTGGGACGGCAGAGCCGGCGGAGGCTGTGGGGGTCGTGCGGGCTGAGCGGGCTGCTGCCGGGCCGCCTCCGGGTTCTCAGGTCTTTCCATGTCCTGTCCGCGCCCCCTGAGGTGTGTGATGCCCGTCACTGGATGACGAACATTAGCGGGACAGAAGAGAAAACCACCGCTCTTTTCCGGGCATGAGTGGCGCGACTCGGGACGGGACGCCGACGCGACGGACCGGGCCAGGCCGGTCGCGATCACCACCGGACGCTTGGCCCGGTGCTCGACCCACGGCCCGAGCGGGAACGCGACCACCGCCGCGACGGCGAGCCCGGCCGCTTCGGGGAACGACACGGCGAACACCGGCGCGTGCAGCCCCCGGACCGCGATCAGCGGCAACGCGCCGAAGTCGGCCCACGTGTCGTAGACCGCTTCAGAAGCCTGGCGCCGCTCCCCGGACCGGTCTGGCGCCCGTCCTGGGCGACGACACCACGGGGCCGTCAGCCCTCGCGGTAGGCGGCGATCGCGGTCCGGACGAACGAGCGGATCAGCGGGCCCGGGTCGCCCTCGGGCCACGCCACCAGCAGGCGGCTCGGCGGCATGCCGGTCAACGGCACCACGGCGAGCCCTTCCCCGGGCTCGTGGTCCAGGAGGGTCATGCCGACCGTGCCGTTCCAGAGCACGGCCTGCCGGCATTCCCGCACGGTGCGCACCACCGGGCCCGGGCGCGGCTCCCCGCCGTGCCAGTACGCCTGCCAGAGGGGATCGGTGCCCTCCGGGAACCGGAACCAGCGGCGGTCGGCCAGGTCGGCCGGCGCCAGGCTGTCGCGGCGGGCCAGTGGATCGTCGGCGCGCAGCTGCGCCCCCACCGGATCGGCGCGCAGCTCGCGCACGGTCAGGCCCCGCTCGTCGAACGGCCCGCGGGTCAGGGCCACGTCGACCAGTCCGGCGTGCAGCCCGCAGGTGGGGTCGGTCAGATCGGTCTCGCGGATGGTGACCTCGACGCGCGGGTGCCGCCGGCGGTAGGCGTCGGCCAGCCGGGCCACGCCCGGGTCGGTGCTGTCGCCGAGGATGCCGACGGTGAGGGTCGCGGAGCCGGCCGCGGCGGCCACGCGCACACGGACCCGGTCGGCCTGGTCGAGCAGGCCGCGCGCCTCGTCGAGCAGGACCGCCCCCACCTCGGTGAGCGTGACACCGGCGGAGTTCCGGTGGAAGAGCGCGGCGCCGACCTCCGTCTCCAGCCGCTTGACGGCCCGGCTCAGCGGCGGCTGGCTCATGTGCAGGCGGGCGGCCGCCCGGCCGAAATGGAGTTCCTCGGCGACCGCCACGAAGTAGCGCAGCGTGCGTAGCTCCATGGCGCGACGATACCCGTACGGTATCGAGGCCGCGGAACAGGTCTTGGACGGTGCCGGTGCTCCGGCGGTGGAATCGGGGCATGACCGAAGAACCCCAGACCAGCGCGCACCTCGCAGACCCCGCCGTGTCGGTGGTCGGCCCCGATGACGGCGAGGTGATCCTCCTGGGCACCACGCGGATGCGGGTCCTCGAGGACGGCAGCACCACCGGACACCGCCTCGGGATCGCCGAGTCCGTCCTCGCCCCGCACACCCCCGGCCCGCCGCAGCACCGCCACGCCCGGCACGACGAGGGCTTCTACGTCATCTCCGGCACGGTGCGGTTCACCGTCGGGGACGAGGAGCACGACGCGACGGCGGGCACGCTCGTGATGGTCCCGCCCGGCGCCCCGCACACCTTCGCCAACACCACCGACCAGCCGGCCGTCATGCTCAGCACGTTCACACCGGACCTGTACGTGCAGTACTTCCGGGACCTGCGGGACACGTTCGCCGGCGGTCGGGCCCCGACGCCCCGGGACAGCATCCGGACGATGCGCCGTTACGCGACCGAGCCCGCCACCGACTTCGCCCCGCGCTCCACCCGGGGGGCGGAGTCGTGAACGCCGTCTACTGGATCGTCGCCGGACTCCTCGCCGCCTTCTACCTCTACGGGGGCGGGCTGAAGGTGGTCCGCAGCCGTGAACGGCTCCGGCCGATGATGGCCTGGGTGGACAGCATGCCGATGCCGGCCGTGCGGGCCCTCGGGGCGGTGGAGGTGCTGGGCGCGGCCGGGCTCGTCCTCCCGCCGCTCACCGGCGTCGCGCCCTGGCTGGCCCCGGCCGCGGCCGTCGGGTTCGTGGTCCTGCAGACCGGCGCGACCGGGGTCCACCTGCGTCTCGGGGACCGCCGGATCGCCCTGAACCTCGCCCTCCTGGCCACCGCCGCCGTCACCGTCCCCCTCGCCACGGCCTGGCTGTGACACGCGTGGACGAGCCCGGCCGTGTCGCGCGCGGCCGTCGGCCGGGCGGCGGGGCGTGCCGGGCGGCGGGGCGTGCCGGGCGGCGGGGCGTGCCGGGCCGTGCCGTCCGGGTGCGCCGCCCTCAGTCGCCCCTGGGGTCCTCGTCCTTGCCCCGGCCGCCGTTGTCCTTGTCCTTGTCCTGGCCCCTGGCCTCGTCCTCGTCCTTGTCGAGGGACTTCAGGAACTCGGGATTGTCGTCCGGCGCCACCCACTGCCGCCGTCCGCCGCCGCCCTGCCAGGGCGACGCGCCGGCCGGATGCCGCTTCTTGCCGGCGATGATCCAGGAGATGGACCCGACCAGCGGGAACAGCAGCACGAGGATCGCCCACAGCGGCTTGGGGATGTGACGGATGTCCTCGTCCTTCGTGCTGATGCAGTCGATGAACGCGTAGACGCTCAGCGCGAGTGGCACGAGGAACATCAGCACCCGGAGCATGGGGCCTCTCCAGCTCAAGCGATGGGCGGGGACGCGTCACGGCCCCCAGGTACAGGGCCAGGGTAGCCGCTCGGGGATACTGGACCGCATGGCTTACGACGATCTTCGCTCGCTGCTCAGGGCCCTGGAGCGCGAGGGCGACCTCAAGCGCATCAAGGCCGAGGTGGATCCGCACCTGGAGGTCGGGGAGATCGTCGACCGGGTGAACAAGGCCGGCGGCCCCGCCCTGCTCTTCGAGAACGTGAAGGGCTCCGACATGCCCCTCGCGATGAACGTCTACGGCACCGACCGCCGCCTGCTCAAGGCCCTCGGGCTGAAGTCGTACACCGACATCTCGGACAAGCTCGGCGGACTGCTGCGGCCCGAGCTGCCGCAGGGCTTCGTCGGGATGCGCGAGGCCTTCGGGAAGCTCGGCGCGATGACGCACGTACCGCCGAAGAAGGTGAAACCGGACAGCGCCCCCGTCCAGGAGGTCGTCCTGCACGGCGACGACGTGGACCTCGACCGGCTCCCGGCCCTCTTCACCTGGCCGGAGGACGGCGGCTCCTTCTTCAACCTGGGCCTCACCCACACCAAGGACCCGGAGACGGGCATCCGCAACCTGGGCCTGTACCGGCTCCAGCGCCACGACAAGCGCACCATCGGCATGCACTGGCAGATCCACAAGGACAGCCGGAACCACTACCAGGTCGCCGCCCGGCGCGGCGAGCGCCTGCCGGTCGCGATCGCCTTCGGCTGCCCGCCGGCCGTGACCTACGCGTCCACCGCCCCGCTCCCCGGTGACATCGACGAGTACCTCTTCGCCGGGTTCGTGCAGGGCAAGCGGATCGAGATGGTCGACTGCAAGACGGTCCCGCTCCAGGTACCGGCGCAGGCCGAGGTGGTGCTGGAGGGCTGGTTGGAGCCCGGCGAGATGCTGCCCGAGGGCCCCTTCGGCGACCACACCGGCTTCTACACGCCGCAGGAGCCCTTCCCCGCCCTGAAGATCGACTGCGTGACGATGCGGAAGCGCCCGCTGCTCCAGTCGATCGTGGTCGGCCGCCCGCCGACGGAGGACGGCCCGCTCGCCCGGGCGACGGAGCGTTTCTTCCTCCCCCTCCTGAAGATCATCGTCCCGGACATCGTGGACTACCACCTCCCCGAGGCGGGCGGCTTCCACAACTGTGCGATCGTCTCGATCGACAAGAAATACCCCAAGCACGCCCAGAAGGTCATGCACGCCATCTGGGGCGCGCACATGATGTCCCTGACCAAGCTGATCGTGGTCGTCGACTCCGACTGCGACGTCCACGACCTGCACGAGGTCGCCTGGCGCGCACTCGGCAACACCGACTACGCCCGCGACCTGACCGTCGTCGAAGGCCCGGTCGACCACCTCGACCACGCGTCCTACCAGCAGTTCTGGGGCGGCAAGGCGGGCATCGACGCGACGCGGAAGCTGCCCGAGGAGGGGTACACGCGCGACGGGGGCTGGCCGGACATGGTGCTGTCCGACCCGGAGACGGCGGCGAAGGTCGACCGCCGCTGGAAGGAGTACGGACTGTGACGTCGGCTTCCGCCGCGCTACCGCAGCAGCCGGGGCGTACCAAGGCGTTCCTGCGCCTGGTGATGATCGAGCACTCGGTCTTCGCCCTGCCCTTCGCCTACATCGCCGCCCTCACGGCGATGTACGAGTGGGACGAGAACATCCACTGGGGCCGGCTGCTCCTGGTCACCGTCGCCATGGTCGGCCTGCGCACCTTCGCCATGGCGGTCAACCGGATCATCGACCGCGAGATCGACGCCCGCAACCCGCGCACCGCCCACCGCGAACTGGTCACCGGCGCGATGTCGGTGCGGCACGCCTGGACCGGCGCGCTGGTCGCCCTCGTCGTCTTCCTCGGCGCCGCCGCCCTGCTCAACCCGCTCTGCCTCGCCCTCGCCCCCGTCGCGGTGATCCCGATGGTGGTCTACCCGTACGGCAAGCGGTTCACGAACTTCCCGCAGGCCATCCTGGGCCTCGCCCAGGCGATGGGCCCGGTCGGCGGCTGGCTGGCCATCAGCGGCAGCTGGTCCTGGGACGCGGTGATCCTCGGTCTCGCGGTCGGCGTCTGGATCGGCGGCTTCGACCTGATCTACGCCTGCCAGGACGTCGAGACCGACCGGCAGGTCGGCGTGAAGTCGGTCCCGGCCCGCTTCGGCATCCCGGCCGCGATCCGGGGCGCCCGCGCCTGCCACACGATCACCACGGCCCTGTTCGTCTGGTACGCCGTCGCCACCGACGCCGGCGTCTTCTTCTGGCTCGGCCTGCTGATCGTCGCGGGCGCGTTCGTCTACGAGCACACCATCGTGCGGCCGAACGACCTGTCCCGGCTGAACCGGGCGTTCTTCAGCGTCAACGGCTTCATCGGCATCGCCCTCTTCGTGTGCGCGCTGCTGGACCTGCTGGTGCGGGGGCTGACGGTGTAGCGCGTCTGCGCGGCAGCGGACGGTGACGCGGAGCGCGCTCCACGAGGTCACGGCGACCGCATGCTTGCGCGGACCGGTCCTGAGGTCTGCCCCGTCCGCCGGTAGGCTCAAGATGTGAACCCAGGAGAAGCGCAGCGTACGCCTTGGATCGTGGGGGTCTCCGGAGCATCCGGCACCCCATATGCCGCCGCCGTCCTGCGCGCGCTGCTCGCCGCCGGTGAGCACGTCGACCTGGTGGTCAGCCGGGCCTCGCGGCTCACCCTGCTCGACGAGACCGGCATCTCCTTCCGCGACGCCCACTGGCAGCAGGACCTGCGCGCGTGGCTGGCCCGCGGAGCCGACGGCAAGCCCGACACCTTCGACGTCGACCTCGGCGGCGACCGGGTACGGCACTGGAGCGCGGGCGACCTCGCGGCCGGACCGTCCTCGGGGTCGTACCCCGTCAAGGGCATGCTGATCGTGCCCGCGTCGACGGCGTGCGTGGCGGGGGTCGCGCTCGGCCTGTCGAAGGACCTGCTGCAGCGGGCGGCGAGCGTCACCCTGAAGGAGCGCCGCAAGCTGGTCGTGGCCGTACGGGAGACCCCGCTGGACGGCCGGACCCTGCGGCACCTGGTGGCACTGGACGACGCGGGTGCGACCGTGGTGCCCGCCTCGCCCGCTTTCTACGCGGGGGCGACGCACATCCAGGACCTGGTGGACTTCGTCGCCGGACGCGTCCTCGACGCGGCGGGCGTCGGGCACGGGCTGTACCGCCGCTGGAGCGGCGACCTCGGCGGGGCGCGCCCCGCCGGCTGAGCACGATCCGAGCAGAACCTCCCCCCACACGTTTTGGTTACCCACATCTTCTGACCTCTTCAGTGGAAGGCTTCGATCGCATGGACGCGGTGGACAGGCAGCTCATCCAGGCCCTGAGGGAGAACGGCCGGGCCTCCTACGCGGAGCTGGGACGCCTCGTCGGACTGTCGGGACCCAGCGTCACCGACCGCATCAACCGGCTGGAGGCGGCCGGGGTCATCACCGGCTACCGGGCCACCGTGGACGCCGCCTCGCTCGGCCTCGGCGTCACCGCCCTGATCGGCGTCTCGCTCTCCGACGCCGCCGACCACGAGGACGTCGCACAGCGGCTCAAGGACCTGCGGGAGATCGAGGACTGCTGGTTCATCGCCGGCGACGACTCCTACATGCTCAAGGTGCGCGCGGCCGACGTGGACGGCCTGGAGAGCATCATCCGCCGGCTGTCGGGGACGAAGGGCGTGTCCCGGACCCGTACCACCATCGTGCTCTCCACCAAGTGGGAGAACCGGGTGGGCGAGCTGCCGGAAGAGGTCTGAGCGCCGGGGCGTACGGTTTACGGAGTCTGACGGATCTGTCGGAGAAAGAGGTATCGCATGGACGCCGGGCTCAAGCGCGAGCTGGAGCAGAAGGTCCGCTCCGGTGAGCGGCTGACCCGCGAGGACGGCATCGCGCTGTACGAGTCGGACGACCTGGCCTGGCTCGGCGGCCTCGCGCACGAGGTGCGGACGCGGAAGAACGGCGACGTCGTCCACTTCAACGTCAACCGCCACCTCAACATGACCAACGTGTGCACCGCCTCCTGCGCGTACTGCTCCTTCCAGCGCAAGCCGGGGGAGAAGGACGCGTACACGATGCGCATCGAGGAGGCGGTGAAGCTCGCCAAGGCGATGGAGGGCGAGAACCTCACCGAGCTGCACATCGTCAACGGGCTGCACCCCAACCTGCCGTGGCGCTACTACCCGCGCTCGCTCAGGGAGCTGAAGGCCGCGCTGCCGGACGTGTCGCTCAAGGCGTTCACGGCCACCGAGATCCACCACTTCGAGACCATCTCCGGGATGTCCGCCTCCGACATCCTCGACGAGCTGATCGACGCCGGTCTGGAGTCCCTCACCGGCGGCGGCGCCGAGATCTTCGACTGGGAGGTGCGGCAGCACATCGTCGACCACCGCACCCACTGGGAGGACTGGTCGCGCATCCACCGCCTGGCGCACGAGAAGGGGCTCAAGACCCCGTGCACCATGCTCTACGGCCACATCGAGGAACCCCGCCACCGCGTGGACCACGTGCTGCGCCTGCGTGAGCTCCAGGACGAGACCGGCGGTTTCCAGGTCTTCATCCCGCTGCGCTACCAGCACGACTTCGTGGACATGAAGGACGGGAAGATCCGCAACCGGCTCCAGGCGCGAACGCAGATGGCGACCGGCGCGGAGGCGCTGAAGACGTTCGCGGTCTCCCGGCTGCTGTTCGACAACATCCCGCACGTCAAGGTCTTCTGGGTCATGCACGGCGTCCAGACGGCCCAGCTGGCCCTCCAGCACGGCGCCGACGACATGGACGGCTCGGTCGTCGAGTACAAGATCACGCACGACGCCGACAACTACGGCACGCCGAACAAGCTCACCCGCGAGGACCTGCTCGACCTGATCCGGGACGCCGGGTTCCGGCCGGTGGAGCGCAACACGCGGTACGAGATCATCCGCGAGTACGACGGCCCCGACCCGGCGCGCCGTGACGCGCCGCAGCCGATGCGGGTCTGAGGTCCGGGTAGTTCCCCGGCCGCGGGCCGGTGGCGTCCGGCCACGTGGTTCCCCGCGCCCCTCGGGACGTGCACCCGGCGCCTCCTGAAAGGCGCCGGAACCGGTCCCGGCCCCGGGGCGCGGGAACGGCGCGACCGGCCGCGGACCGCCCGCGCCCGGCATGGGTTCTCACCTCCACGCGACCGGCCGCGGACCATCCCCGCCCGGCGCGGGTCCTCACCCCCACGGCGGGTACCCGACCCGCATGCCTGGCACCCGTGCGCCCGAAGACGCCTACACCGCGGAGCCCTTCGTACCCCGCCGAGGCGGCCTCCCCGCCCTGCGTGCGGCCGCCGCGGGATGCCGTGGCTGCCCCCTGCACAGGGACGCCACCCAGACCGTCTTCGGCGCCGGCAAGGCGACCGCCCGCGTCATGCTCGTCGGCGAGCAGCCCGGCGACCAGGAGGACCGTCAGGGCGAACCCTTCGTCGGACCGGCCGGCCGACTGCTGGACCGCGCGCTCGCGGAGGCCGGCATCGACCCCGCCGAGGCGTATGTGACCAACGCCGTCAAGCACTTCAAGTTCACGCGGGCCGAGCCGCGCAAGCGCCGGATCCACAAGGCGCCCACGCTGCGCGAGACGACCGCCTGCGGCCCCTGGCTCGCCGCCGAGCTGGCCCTGGTGGAACCCGAGCTCATCGTGGTGCTCGGCGCCACGGCCGGCAAGGCGCTGCTCGGCTCCTCCTTCCGGGTCACACAGGTGCGCGGCACGGTGCTGGAGGCGGAGATCCACGGGCGCCCGGAACGGCTCGTTCCGACGGTGCATCCGTCGGCGGTGCTGCGCGCCGAGGACCGGGACGCGGCGTATCAGGGGCTGCTCTCGGACCTGCGGGTGGCGGCGCGGGCACTGGCGTGACCCTCTGGCGTCACGGCCTGGCGCCAGGCATGGGGGAAGCTCTGGCGCAAGGCAGGGGGCAAAGCTCTGGCGTCAGGGCAGGGGGTAATGGTTACTATGCTGCCGTGTCCCTTACTTTCACGCTGGATCCCCTTCCCACCCCCGAACTGCGTGACGGCGTACTCGACCTGTGGGCCGACGTCTCCAACGCCGGCGGAGCCGTGGGCTTCGTCCCGCCGGTGACGCGCGAGACCGTCCGCCCCGAGCTGGTGAAGCACATGGTCGCCATGGTCGAGGGCCGCACCCGCCTGCTCGTCGGCCACGACGAGGAGGGCCGGGTGGCCGCCGCCGCGTTCCTCACCCGCAACACACACCGGCTGATGTCCCACTGGCTGTGGCTCTACACGGTTATGGTCCACCCGCGCCACCAGGGCCGGGGATACGGCCGTGACCTGCTGGCCGCGGCGGCGGACGCGGCCCGCACCGTCGACGGCATCGAGGCGATACGGCTCACCTGCCGGGGCGGCCTCGGCCTGGAGCGGTTCTACGAGTCCTGTGGCTACAAGGAGGTCGGCCGGGTGCCCGGCGCGATCCGCGTGGCGCCGGGCGACGACCGCGACGACATCGTGATGCTGCTGCCGCTCGGCTGAGCCGCGGCCCGCCGGGACCCCCCTTGCGGGGGCCCCGCCGGGACCCCCCTTGCCGGGCCGGGGTCCCGGCATGTTTCACTGGACAGTGCCTCTTTGTGCCAGAAACGGAAGAGTGGATTGAGATGCTCCGCTACACGCTGATGCGCCTCGGGATCTTCGCGGGCTGCCTCCTGGCCGTCTGGGGGCTCGTCTACGCCGGCGTGTTCCCGCGCGGCCTCGGTGACTCCAACGGCATGTGGATCCTGCTGCTCTCCCTGCTGATCTCGGCCCCCATCAGCTTCGTGGTGCTGCGCAAGGAGCGGGACCGGGCCTCGGTGCAGGTCGTGCACCGCGTGGACCGCATGAAGGCCAACCTCGAGGCCAACCGCGGCCAGGAGGACCTCGCCGACGACGCGGCCCGGGCCGCCGCCCAGGGGCAGACCTCGTAACGTCCGTCACACACGCGTACGCCCCGGTTTCCGAATCACAGGAAACCGGGGCTTTTTGCGTTTTCGGGGGCAGTGGTGCACTCCCGCCTCTCAAAGTGAGGCTTTGAGTGTCCCAAAGCGTAAGTGTTAAAGTCATACGCATGAAGCCAGCAGTCGCGCACCCCACACCGCCGAGCCTCGCGCTCGTCGCGCGCCTGCACGTGGACCTCTGTCGGTGCGCGTCCGCGACCTGTCGCCCCTGACGTCCCTTCCTCATCCGTCGTTCTCCACGTCAGTCCAGCGCGTCCGTCCCCGCGTCCCGTCCCCTTACGGAGCTTGTCCGTGTCTTCCCTGACGAAGTCCTTCAAGGTGCCCTTCTGGGCCCAGATACTCGCCGGTCTCGTCCTCGGTGTCCTGCTGGGCTGGCTGGCCCGCAGCCAGGACGTCTCCTGGCTGGTCACCACCCTGGAGAAGGTCGGTGACACCTTCATCGGCCTGCTGAAGCTGGCCGTCGCACCGCTCGTCTTCTTCGCGATCCTGGTCTCGATCACCAACCTGCGGAAGGTCAACAACGCGGCCCGCCTGGCGTCCCGCACCCTCCTCTGGTTCATGATCACCTCGCTGATCGCGGTGGCCATCGGCCTCGTCATCGGCCTGGTCACCAACCCCGGCTCCGGCACCGGCCTCACCCCGGCCGACGGCGCGAAGCCCGAGCACACCGGTTCCTGGATCGACTTCCTGACCGGCATCGTGCCGACCGACGTCATCACGCCGTTCACCGAACTGAACGTGCTGCAGATCGTCTTCATGGCCGCCGTCGCCGGTATCGCCGCGCTCCAGCTCGGCGACAAGGCCCAGCCGATCCTCAACCTGAGCGAGTCGATCCTCGAACTCCTCCAGAAGGCCCTGTGGTGGGTCATCCGCCTGGCCCCGCTCGGCACCGTCGGCCTCATCGGCAACGCCATCGCCACCTACGGCTGGGACCTGATCGGCAAGTACGCGACCTTCACCGCCGACATCTACGTCGGCTGCGCGATCGTCCTGTTCGTGGTCTACCCGACCCTGCTCGCCACCGTCGCCAAGGTCAGCCCCCTGCAGTTCTTCAAGGGTGCCTGGCCCGCGATCCAGCTGGCCTTCGTCTCCCGCTCCTCCGTCGGCACCATGCCGCTGACCCAGAAGGTCACCGAGCGCCTCGGCGTGCCGAAGGAGTACGCGTCCTTCGCCGTGCCGTTCGGCGCGACGACCAAGATGGACGGCTGCGCCGCGATCTACCCGGCGATCGCCGCGATCTTCGTCGCGCAGATCTTCGACATCCAGCTCGGTGTCGGTGACTACCTGCTCATCGCCTTCGTCTCGGTGGTCGGCTCCGCCGCCACGGCCGGCCTCACCGGCGCCACGGTCATGCTGACCCTGACCCTGTCCACGCTGGGCCTCCCCATGGAGGGCGTCGGCCTCCTCCTCGCGATCGACCCGATCCTGGACATGATGCGCACGGCCACCAACGTCGCCGGCCAAGTTGTTGCACCGTTGATTGTGTCGGCGCGTGAGGGCATCCTCGACCGCGACAAGTTCAACAGCGTGGCCTCGGCGCCCGTTGACGCGGAGGAACCGCAGGCTGTGCCGGTCGCTGCCTGACTGCTGGCTGGCAGCACAGTTGACGCCCCGCGCCAGTACCTGGTGCGGGGCGCATTTGTGATCTCGCTCAGAGGGCGTTCACGTAGGGCTCTTCCGGTATGCCTGCTTTACCCATGACCTATTTTGGGTGCCTTCGCCAGGTAAAGGTTATTCGTTCCCTGCAAGGTCGAGCACTCGGCTGTCCGCCTCATGTGGTTCTGCACTCGGAAACCCGTCTGATTTGAAGATGGGCCCTGATCGAGCCGACGTTGACGGCCTGGCGAAACGCCCGCCTCGAACGCCGGCCAACAGGACAGCCGGCCAAAGTCGGCTTGCGCGACGTGTTCGACGCACTCCTCTACCTGAACCGCACCGGAATCCCCTGGAAGTACCTGCCGCACGACTTCCCGGGCCACGGCACCGTCTACTTCTACTACGGCGCCTGGCGCGACGAGGGAATCCTCGCCCAGCTCAACTACGACCTGACCGGCCTGGCTCGCGTAAAGGAAGGCCGCAAGCCCGAACCGACCGCCTCCGTCATCGACACTCAGAGCGTCAAGACATCCATCAACGTGCCTCTGACCAGCCAGGGAACGGACGCCGCGAAGAAGATCGTGGACCGGAAGCGGGGGGCATCCTGACCGACACGATCGGCCTCATCCTCGCCGTGACAGTCGCCGGCGCCGGCCTCTCCGAGAACGCCATGGGAATACGCTCCTCGACCAGGCGAAAGAGACCTACCCGACCATCGCGAAAAGCTGGGTCGACACCGGCTTCAAGAACGCCGTCGTCGAGCACGGGGCCCGCCTCGGAATCGACGGTGAAGTCGTCAACCGCAACCCAGAAAAGCGCGGCTTCCATGTCGTGAAAAGGCGCTGGGTGGTGGAGCGGAGTGTCGGCTGGATCATGATGCGCCGCCGCCTCGCCCGCGACTACGAGACGCTCACGGCCAGCTCCGAGGCGATGATCCACATCGCCTCGATCGACAACCTCGCCAAGCGCATTACGGACGAGAGCACACCAACCTGGCGAGGAACCTACTAGGGCATACAGGGCAATACGCCTAGATCAAATGCCCTCTGAGTTGGGGCACGCAGACCGACGTTCGCGTCCTGCGTGCCGACGGTGACGGCCCCGACGATGACGCCGTTGCCGCCTACGTCGCCAAGTACGTCACCAAAGGCAGCAACGAGACGGGCGCTGGCACCGACCACAAGGTCACCACCTGGGACGATATCGACACGGCTCCCGTCAGCCGACACGTCCGCACCCTCATGTACACCTGCTGGCGACTCGGCGGCCTCCCCGCATACGTGCCCCTGCGCCTGCACACCTGGACCCACACCCTCGGCTACCGGGGCCACATCCGCACCAAATCCCGCGCCTACTCCACCACCTACGCCGCACTACGCGCCGAACGCGCCCACCACCTCGGCCACGCCGACACTTCCGACGCGATCACGGATGCGCACTGGCGCTGCATCGGCTCCGGCCACACCCCCGGCGCCGCCCTCATTGCCGCTGGCGTCGCTACGGACCTGGCAGAGAACCAGGAGGAAGCACGTAACCAGCGGGGCGCCCATGACCGGTGAGCCGGTACAGCCGCTTCCTGAATGGATCTCCGAGATCCTCTGCCGTTGGGTGCCGCCCAAGGACTTCGACACCCGCATGACGGCCGTCATCGACAGCTACCTTGCCGACCGAGTCAAGCCGGAGACTCCGGCGAGTCCTCATGCTCTGCGCCGATCGGCGTGATCTTGATGGACGTGATCTCCGGCGGCTTGCGCCTGCCACGGCCGATGCTGAAGACCTCGACAAGGTCGATCACGGACGCCACGATGGCGCGACGGCGTTCGAGGTTCTCGGGCGCGTCATCCTTCCAGACCGCAAGGACATCGGTCTCGACACGAGATCGACGGATGGTCGCTGTCGCTTCGCGTGTGCGCAAGGTTTGGAGCTCTGCGCGCAGGTGGGTCAAGGAGTCGAAGTAGTCTTCGTCCTCCATCTGGCCTTCCTTCCAGCGGCCTCGGAGCGCTCGGATACGGCTCTCCAGCAAACTGATCTGGCCCGTGAGGTCCTCCGTCTGTGCCACTTCTTTTTGAGGCATGCGGGACAAGAGCGCAGCCTCAATCACTTCATTGAGCCGTTCTTCGATCCACTCGTATTTGCGGCTCACCTTGCCGCAGCCCAGGCGACCGTTCTGGCCTCTCTGGCCGGAGTGACAGAACGTCCGCCGGAAGGTTCGTCCCTGGATGGTCGCCCACTGGACGCGCATGGCGGAGCCGCAATAGCCGCAGCGCAGGAACCCGGAGTACACGTGCTTCCGCTTGCCTGACCCTCGCGCCGCCTGGGTGGCTCGTCCATCGAGGATCGTCTGAACGTTCTCCCATTGCTCGCGAGTCAGTGGTGCGCCGTAGACGCTGTCCCCGATGTCCTGGCCCTTATAGGTGACGATCCCCCCGGTCCGCTCCGACCGGTACACACGCTTCACTGACTGGATGGTCCACGCGCCACCGTGTGGCGTCGTAGAGCCCTTGGAACCCCAGTACCGGGCCACATCACCAGGTGTCTTCGAGTTTCGGTCCATCAGCATGCGATAGCCCTCGCGGATGAGCTCGGCTTCGCCTTCGTCCAGCTGCTGGAAGTGCGTCCCCTCCTTGAAACCGAACTGCCGCTTCCCGCCGGCATGCGGCTTGCCCTGCTCCCGCCGCTGCAAGAGGGAGTTGTTGACGCGCTCCGACATGCGCTCGGTCTCCTGCTGAGCCACCGCACCCTTGATTGTCAGGATCATGCGGCCGTTGGCTGTCGCTGTGTCCTCGCCCTCCGTCGTGGCGAACGCGAACCCGTGTTCCTTCTGCTCTTCGAGGAAGCTGGTCAGCTCGCTGATCCGGCGCGTCAGGCGGTCGATGGAGTAGACGACGATGCCGTCGATGAAGCCGTCTCGTGCGTCTCTGAGCATCTCCGTGTACTGAGGGCGGCGACGCTTGCTCGTGGTCGACGCCGACACGTCATTCTCCGGGTAGACCTTGAGGACTCCCCACCCCATGCGTTCGCACAGCTCCCGGCATGCCTTCTCCTGGCGCTGGATGCCGAGTTCCTGACCTTTGCGGTCCTTGCTGATTCGTACGTAGATGCCTACACGCTTCGGCTTGGCCATGCCCCACCCCTGGTCACGTGTCAGATGCCTGTGCTGTCTGCAACGTACATACACAGAGTATGGTTACGGACGTCGCCGGCCAGGCCCTGGTCCCGGTCATCGTCTCGGCCCGCGAGGGACTGCTCGACCGCAAGGCCTACGCCGAGGCCCACAGCTCCCCGATCGACGAGCCGGAGCCGGAGCGGGACCGGGTGCCGGTCGCCGCGTGACCGCCGACTGACGAACAGACGACGCCCCGCACACACACCTGGTGCGGGGCGTCTTCCGTCGTTGTCGTACGCACCCGAGCCCGTTGACTGCGTCTCGCCCGACGTGTCGTGTGGAAGGGGGCGGGCGGCGGGCTCAGCGGCGGGCGATCAGGCAGGCCTGCGGGACCTGCGCGACGTTGGCCTCCTCCGCCAGGCGCACCGTCCGGGACAGGACCGTGAACCCGGCCTTCTCCAGCAGCTCCGCCATCGGCTCGGGTTGCCGCCGTTCGAAGTCCAGGGCGACCGGGTGGCCGAAGGGACGGTCGGGCCGGAAGGGCTCGTCGCCGACCTGGAAGGCGAGGAGGAAGAAACCGCCCGGCGCCAGCACGCGCCGCACCTCACCGAAGAGGTCCGGCAGCCGCTCCCACGGCGTGTGGATCGACGAGTACCAGGAGACCGCGCCCGCGAGGGCCCCGTCGGGCAGGTCCAGCTCCAGCATGGAGCCCTGCTCGAAGCGCAGGCCCGGGTTTTCGCGGCGCGCGACGGCGAGCATCGACGCGGAGAGGTCGAGGCCGAAGACCCGCAGGCCGAGGGAGGCGAGGTGGGCGGTGACCCGGCCGGGCCCGCAGCCGAGGTCGGCCACCTGCCCCTCCGGGCCCACGAACTCGGCGAAGGCGCTCATCAGCGCGCGGTCCAGCGGAGTGCCGGCCCCCAGGGAGCGGAAGCAGTCGGCGTAGTCCTCGGCGATGGTGTCGTAGAAGGTACGGGTGGTGTCCAGGAAGCCGGTGTCACGGCCGGTCTCGTCGGTCATGCCGGGGACCCTAACGGGGCCCACCGACAGCAGTGCCTCATTCCAGCCCCGCCGCCCGCAGCGCCGCCGTCACCGCCGCCGCACCCAGCACCACCAGCACGAACGGCGCCCGCCGCCACGCCAGTACGCCGCCCGCCAGCACTCCGGCCGGCCGCGCCCACCCGGCGAAGCCCCCGCCCTCGGTGAGCGCCCCCGTCGCCAGCAGCGCGACCAGTAGCACCACGGCACCGGCGGACAACAGGTCCCGCACCCGCACGGGCAGCGTCACCCGGCCGTGCAGCGCCGGGCCGACCAGGCGGAAGGCGTACGTCCCGACCGCCAGCACCAGGATCAGGGCGACCGTCGCACTCATGCGGCCCCCTTCCGGACCGGCGCGCGGCAGAGGAACAGGCCGGTCAGCGCCAGCAGGACCGGAACCCCCGCCGGGACGGACGGGGTCAGCGCCAGCGCCACCGCGGCACCGGGCAGCGCGGCCCGGCGCAGACCGGCGTCCTGGCGCAGCGCGGGCAGGACCAGGGCGACCAGCACGGCCGGGAAGGCGGCGTCGAGGCCGTACGTCGCCGTGTCGCCGAGCGCGGTGCCGGCCAGCGCCCCGAGGAGCACGCCCGCGTTCCACACGGCGAACAGCGCCACGCCCGACAGCCAGAACGCCGCCCTCCGCCGCGCCGGGTCCGGCTGGGCCAGGGCGAAGGCCACCGTCTCGTCGGTGACCAGGTGGGCGCCCAGCAGCCGCGCCACGCGACCGGTGCCGATGGTGTCCGCGACGGCGAGACTGAAAGCCGCCGTACGCGTGTTGAGCAGCAGCCCGGTGGCAGCCGCGGCCACCGGACCGCCCCCGGCCAGCAGCACGCCGACGGCGCTGAACTGGGCGGAGCCCGCGTACACGAGCAGTGACATCACCACCGGGACCCACACCGGCAGGCCGCCGGCCACGGCGATCGCGCCGAACGAAACGCCGACGATGCCGCCGGCGGCGCTGACGAGGGCGACGTCTCTGAGCAGTTCCGGGTCTTGGCGCCACCGGCCGGCCCGGTCGGCCGGTATGCCGGCCGGGCTGTCGGTCGAGCCGGTGGCCGGGTTGTCGGTCGGGCTGTCGGTCGAGTTGGCGACCGGTCTCTCGGTCGAGCCGGTGGACGGCCTCTCGGATGGCTGCGGGGTTCGCTGTACCGAACGCATGTTTTCTACAATGGACAGAGCCAGCTGTGTTCGTCAAGGCGAACGAACGTACCTACGGAGCGAACACCATGTCCGATTCGACCCCCGCCCGCCTGCCCCGCCTGCCCCTCGACTGGATCGCCGCCTCACTGCGGCGCGAACGGACGCGCGCCGGACTGTCGCTGTCCGAGCTGGCCAAGCGGGCCGGCATCGCCAAGTCCACGCTGTCGCAGCTGGAGGCGGCCGGCGGGAATCCGAGCGTGGAGACGCTCTGGGCGCTGGCCGTGGCCCTCGGCGTGCCGTTCAGCACGCTGGTGGAGCCGCCGACCGCCGCGGTGCGGGTGATCAGGGCGGGTGAGGGGCCCCAGGTGGCGTCGGAGCGGGCCGACTACGCCGCCACGCTGCTCTCCTCCAGTCCGCCGGGAGCGCGGCGGGACATCTACCACCTGCGGGCGGAACCGGGGGCGGCCCGTGCATCGGAGCCGCACATCCCCGGGACGGTCGAGCACCTGGTCGTCGGCAGCGGGCGCCTGCTGGCCGGACCGCGCGGGGAGGCCGTCGAGCTGGGGCCCGGCGACTACATGACCTACCGCGGGGACGTCCCGCACACGTACGAGGCGCTGGTGCCGGGAACGGCGTTCGTGCTGGTCATGCAGCACGTGTGAGCCGGGGCCGCGATCAGGGCCGGGTGTGCGGGGTGCACAGGGTGGGCGAGATGTGCCGACGGGCCGGCGCGGGAACGGGAAACGGCCGGGACCCGGGTGGGGGGTGTGGCCGGAAAAGGGCAAAAGGGCAGGAGCCCCGTCGCCGAAGACGGCGCGGGGCTCCTTGGGTACTGCTGTCAATCAGACAGGAGTGACATTCTCCGCCTGCGGGCCCTTCGGACCCTGCGTGACGTCGAAGGACACCTGCTGGTTCTCCTCGAGGGACCGGAAACCGGTCGCGTTGATCGCGGAGTAGTGGACGAAGACGTCGGGGCCGCCGCCTTCCTGGGCGATGAAACCAAAGCCCTTTTCGGCGTTGAACCACTTCACGGTTCCGGTAGCCATAAGCCCTCCTTGGGCTCAAAGGGTTGCCCTGCCCAGAACCAGCAAGTGTGAAGACTTGAATGCTGCACAACTGCCTATGTCTGAGAACGACGAGAGCCCGCGGTCACATGCTCCGCAGGCTCTGTACTGCAAGGGAAACCAAACTGCAACTTGCTGTGAGCCTAGCACGCAGGCCCCCGAGCGCAACAGAGGTCAAGATCACTTCACCCGGATGTTTGAACGCCTGGCCCGTTCGGCTGACGCCGGGGTCGGCGGCGGGCGGGCACCGGGGGAGAGCTAGCCTCGCGATGTGGACAATTCTCGCACCCGGCCGCGCGTCGGCCACATCCAGTTCCTGAACTGCCTGCCCCTGTACTGGGGGCTCGCGAGAACAGGAACGCTCCTCGACTTCGAGCTGACGAAGGACACCCCGGAGAAGCTCAGCGAGCAGCTGGTGCGGGGCGATCTGGACATCGGTCCCGTCACCCTCGTCGAATTCCTCAAGAACGCCGACGACCTGGTCGCCTTCCCCGACATCGCCGTCGGCTGCGACGGCCCGGTGATGTCGTGCGTGATCGTCTCGCAGGTCCCGCTGGAGAAGCTGGACGGTGCCCGGGTCGCCCTCGGGTCGACCTCGCGCACCTCCGTACGCCTCGCCCAACTGCTCCTCGCCGAGCGCTTCGGCGTCCAGCCCGACTACTACACCTGCCCGCCGGACCTGAGCCTGATGATGCAGGAGGCCGACGCGGCCGTCCTCATCGGCGACGCGGCCCTGCGCGCCAACATGCTCGACGGGCCCCGCTACGGCCTCGACGTGCACGACCTGGGCGCGCTGTGGAAGGAGTGGACGGGCCTGCCGTTCGTCTTCGCGGTCTGGGCCGCCCGGCGCGACTACGCGGAGCGCGAGCCGGTCATCACCCGCACGGTGCACGAGGCCTTCCTCGCCTCCCGCAACCTCTCCCTGGAGGAGGTCGACAAGGTCGCCGAGCAGGCGGCCCGCTGGGAGGCCTTCGACGAGGAGACCCTCGCGCGGTACTTCACCACCCTCGACTTCCGTTTCGGCGCCCCGCAGCTGGAGGCGGTCACCGAGTTCGCCCGCCGGGTGGGCCCGACCACCGGCTTCCCGGCGGACGTGAAGGTGGACCTGCTCCAGCCCTGACGTGCGGGGCGCCCCCGCGCGGGCGGCCCACTACCCTGCTGGCAGGTACTGGCGTACGGGGGAGGGGTGGACGCCATGCGGCCGCTCGACGTCGACGAACCCACCGTCGTGGGGCCCTACCGGCTGCTCGGCCGGCTGGGGTCCGGCGGTATGGGCCGGGTCTACCTGGGCCGCAGTGCCGGCGGCCGGACCGTCGCCGTGAAGATCGTGCACCCGCACTTCGCGCTGGACGAGGAGTTCCGGGCCCGCTTCCGGCGCGAGGTGGCCGCCGCGAGCCGGGTGGGCGGCGCCTGGACCGCGCCCGTGCTGGACGCGGACCCCGAGGCGCGCGTGCCGTGGGTCGCCACGGCCTACGCCGCCGGCCCGTCCCTGACGGCGGCGGTCGCGGACGGCGGCCCGCTGCCGGCCCACTCGGTACGGGCACTGGGCGCGGGTCTCGGCGAGGCGCTGGCGGCGGTGCACGAGCTGGGCCTCGTCCACCGGGACGTGAAGCCGTCGAACGTGCTGCTGACCCTCGACGGCCCCCTGCTGATCGACTTCGGCATCGCCCGCGCCACGGACGGCACCGCCTCCCTGACCTCGACGGGCGTCTCGATCGGCTCGCCCGGCTACATGTCGCCCGAGCAGATTCTCGGCAAGGGCGTCACGGGCGCGGCGGACGTCTTCTCGCTGGGGGCCGTACTCACCTTCGCCGCGACCGGCCGACCGCCCTTCCCCGGAGACTCCTCGGCCGCGCTGCTCTACAAGGTCGTCCACGAGGAGCCGGAGATCGGCGCGCTGGACGGGGAGCTGCGGGACCTGGTGGCGGCGTGCCTGACGAAGGACCCGGCCGCCCGTCCGTCCCCCGGTGACGTGGCCCGGCGCCTCGCTCCCCAGGGCGCGGCGCGGCTCGTGACCGGCGGCTGGCTGCCGGGGGCGCTGGTGGAGAGGGTCAGCCGGAGCGCCGTAGAGCTGCTGAACCTGGAGGCGGCGCAGTCGTCACCGGGTGAGGGGGCGGGATCGTCGGGTTCGGGCGCGGGGCCGGCGTCCGGTCCGGTGGGGTTCAGCCGGCCGTCGATCACCGCGGGGGCGGAGGCGGGCGTGGGGGCGAGGGCGGAGAAGACGGAAGCGGGCGACGGGGCGGCGACCGGGAGCGGCGGGGCGCCGGACGGGGACGGCCGGACGCCGACGGGGAACGGCGGGGGCGGCCGGACCACGATGGGGACCGGCGGGGGCGGCCGGACCACGATGGGGACCGGCGGGGACGCGGGCGCGTCCGGGGGCGCGGTGGCCCCCGGCGTCTTCGGACCGGCGCCGGTGATGCCCACTCCCGCACCGGCACACGCACCGGCACCCGCACACAGGCCGACACCCCCCACGCACGCACCGGCACACGTACCGGCACCCGCCACCCACGTACCGGCGCCGCGCGCGGGTGGCCGGTCGCCCGGCAGGCTCTCCGTCTCCGTCGCGGCCACCTCCGCGCGGGAGGGCGACGGGCGGCGCGGCCGCAGGCTCAGCTGCACGGTGGCCCTCGCGGTGGCCGGTGCGATGGCGGCGGTGACACTCGGGGCGGTGCTCGTCCTCGACGTGCTGCCGGGCGGCGGCAGCAGGAACTCCGCCGACGACGGCGACCGCTCCCCGTCCGCGAGCGCCCCGCCGGACGCCGGTGCGGGCCGCGGGAAAACCGTCCCGGCCCGTTACCGGGGCACCTGGGAGGGCCAGGCCGTCGCGGTCGAGGGCAACCTGCCCCTGGGCACCTTCCGCCTGACCGTCCGGGAGGCCGCGGTCGGCGAGAGGCTGGGCACCCTGCGCCACACCGACCTCTTCGGCGGCACGTGTGACGACGTACTGACCCTGAAGAAGGTGACACGGGAACAAGTCGTCGCGAGCGCCGTGGGAGCCGAGGGCAACCGCGACGTCTGCAACCAGGCCCTCCACACCGTCCGCCTCACCCCCGTCGGCGACGACCTCCAGTACGAGTCCGACAGCAGGGACTCGGGCCGGCCGAGGGCGCGGTTGTCGACGGCCGAGTAGCCGACGGCTTTCCACCTGGGGCCTACCGGCTCGTCGGCCTGCCGGCCCCCGCCCCGGAGATGACGCCCCCGCAACTCCCCCGTCACCGCTGTCACTACTGTGTCTGCGACAGCGAACGCCACCGCACGCACCGGGTGTTCGCGGACGCGGCGACACGACGGGGAAGGCCGGCCATGGAGACACTGCGATCGGACGATCCGCGGGAGCTGGGCCCTTACCGCCTTCTGCGACGGCTCGGCGCAGGGGGGATGGGCCGCGTCTACCTCGCCCGGTCGCCCGGCGGTCGTACCGTCGCCGTGAAGGTGGTCCGGCCCGATCTCGCGGCGGACGGGGACTTCCGCGCCCGATTCCGGCACGAGGTGGAGATCGCGAAGGCGGTCTCGGGCCGGTTCACCGCCCCCGTCGTGGACGCCGACCCGGACGCGCCCCTGCCGTGGCTCGCGACGTCGTACGTCCTCGGCCCCGACCTGACCGACGTGGTCGCGGCCCACGGCGCGCTGCCGGAGCGCACGGTCCGCGCGCTCGCCGCCGGACTGGCCGCGGCGCTCCAGGACATCCACGCGGCGGGACTCGTCCACCGCGACCTCAAGCCCTCCAACGTCCTGCTGGCCGCCGACGGACCGCGCCTCATCGACTTCGGCATCGCGCGGGCGGTGGACGGCAGCCGGATGACGCAGACCGGAGTCGTGGTCGGCTCGCCCGGATACATGTCACCGGAGCAGGCGCTGGGCAAGGACGTCGGCACGGCGGGCGACGTGTTCTCGCTGGGGACCGTGCTCGCGTTCGCGGCGACCGGGCGCAGCGTCTTCGGCGACGGCGCGGCCTCGCACGCCGCGCTGCTCTACCAGGTCGTGCACGGGGAGGCCGACCTGACGGGCGTACCCCCGTCCCTGCGGGGGCTGGTCCGTGCCTGCCTCATGAAGGACCCGGCGCAGCGCGTGGCGCCCGCGGAGATCGTGACCGCGCTGGCCGGGCAGGGCATCGACGCCGCTCTGCACGACTGGCTGCCGTCGGCGGTGGCCTCGACGATCGCGACCCACGCCGCGGGGATCCTGGACCTGGAGGCTCCCGAGGCTCCTCGGCCCGCGCCCGCTTTCGGCCCGGCGCCGACGATGCCGGCCGGGACGCCGCCCCCGGGTACCCCCTCGACGCGAACGCCGCAGACCGGACCGGCCGGTTACGGCACACCGCCCGGTGGTACTCCGGCGCCGGTGCCCGCGTACGGCACCCCCCTCCCCGGCACGGTCGAGCTCGGCGCGGGCGGGGCGTCCGCTCCGGCCCGCTCCCGGCGCCGGGTGCTCGGTATGGCGCTCGGTGGCGCGGCGGCCGTCGCGGTGGCCGGTGGCGGTGCCGCGTGGCTGCTCACGGCCGGTGACGGCGCCTCCGACGCGGCAACGGACGCGCCGGGAAAGGGCGGTACGGCCGAACCGGCGGACGAGGACTTCACGACCCCACCCGCCGGCGTGGCACCGCAACCGCTGTGGCACGAGTCGGCCGCGGAGGACAGCACCACGACGGGCGTACCGCTCCTCACGCACGAAGGACTGCTCCTGGTCAGCGGCGACCCGCTCGTGGCCTACGATGTCAGGACCGGAAAGGCCCGCTGGACCAGGCCGGGCATCTGCCGGCCCGGAGCCCAGCTCCTCTTCCACGACGGCAAGGTGTTCCTCGCCGACGGCGACTACGACGGCGCCCTGGTCGCCTACGACGTCAAGACGGGCGAGGAGGTCTGGCGCAGCCGCCTCGGCAAGCAGCTCTCCGTCGAGGACACGATCGCGATCGACGACGGGAACGTCTACGTCACCGCGACCGACTACGGTCAGGCGCAGAGCGCCACCAAGTACCGCACGGCCGTGGCGGCCATCAGCCACACCACGGGCAGGAAGGCGTGGGTCCAGCACCGGGACCGGGGCACCAAGGACTACGACGTCCAGGGCAGCGTCTCGGGCACGTACCTGGTCTACGCCGACTCCAACCTCAACCTCACCGCCCGGGACACCGCCACCGGCGGTCAGCTGTGGACGAGGAAGATCGGCGAGGAGTGGACCTGGCGGCCCACGGTCGCGAACGGCCTCGTCTTCCTGCCGGGTGACAAGCTCAGGGCCGTCGACGCGGACAACGGCAGCACCGTCTGGACCCTGTCACCGGCCGGCCGCCGGGGCTTCGGCAACCCGACGGTCGCCGACGGCGTGCTCTACACCAGCGACCACGACGACGGCGTGTGGGCCGTGGACGCGAAGACCGGCAAGCGGAAATGGCTGTGCGACGAACTGGACGTCGAGGGGCCGGAAACCTTCCTGCGGGCCGGAACGACACTGTACGGCGCCACCGGCACCCTGGACGGCGGCATCGTGGCCCTGGAGGCCGGCACGGGCAAACCACGCTGGACCTACAGCGACAACAAGGCCGTGGGCGAGCCTTGGCAGGCCGCCCTCTCGGGCAACCGGCTGCTGGTGACGCACGGGCACGAGATCTACGCGCTGCCGGCTGTGTGAGACACGGGCGGCCGGGCCCGCCGTCAGGGACGGACAGTAGTCTCCGTTGCCGGAGCAACGAACACGGCCGAGAGGCCGACGGGGAGGAAGACCACCATGCGGATGCTGGTCACGGTCGTCAGCCAGGGCGGTGAGCCGCACGACGTGGTCGTCACCGCGGACGACACCGCCACGGCCGGCGACGTCGCCCAGGCGCTGTCGACGGAACTGGGCCGAAGCGGCATGCCGACGAACGTCAGGGTCATGCCGGGCATGATGGTGCCCCCGATCCCCCCCGGCTACGGGGCGGCCGGGACCGGTGGTCCGTCCCTGTGGGCTGACGGCGTGCTCTGCGACCCGGCGGCCCCCGTCGCCCAGGTGCTCCAGGACGGCATGCGCGTCACGGTGGACGACTCCATCGGCCCGTTGCTGCGCAAGGGCGAGCCCGTCGGTCAGTTCGAACTGAGGGTGGCCGGCGGCCCCGCCTCCGGGCGGGTGGTCCGGCTCGGGGTCGGGGTGACCACCCTGGGCTCGGCCCCCACCTCCACGCTTCCCCTGCCGGGCACCTCGCTGCCGCCAACCGCCCTCAGGGTGGCGATCGACATGCAGGGCAACGTGCTGTTCAGCCCCGAGGGCGGGGCCGAGGTTCGGCTCGACGACGAACCGGTGGCCGCCTCCGGGACGCCCTGGCCGCCGGACGGCGTCGTCCGGATCGGTGACTCGCTGCTGGTCCTGGCCCGCGTCGCTGCACCGGACGCGCACCTGTCCGCGATGAGCGAGGGCGGCCTGGCCTACAACCGTCCGCCGAGGTTGTCCCCGCTGCGGCCCCGCCGGCGACTGGTGGTGCCGGTGGCACCGACCAAGGGGGAGCGGGCCCGCTTCCAGCTCCTTATGGCCGTCATGCCCATGGCCTTCGGACTGGGCATGTACTTCCTCACCAAGCAGATCTACATGCTGCTCTTCTGCCTGATGAGCCCGCTGATGATGGCTGCCCAGTGGATCAGCGAGAACCGCGAGGGCAAGAAGAAGCACCGCACGTCACTCAAGCAGTACAAGAAGGACCTCGCGGCCCACGAGGCCGAACTGGCTGCCCTCGCCAAGGAGGAGCAGCGCGCCCGCCGGGCCGACGCACCCGACCCGGCCGAGATCCTGCTCTTCGCCACCGGCCCCCGTCGCCGCCTGTGGGAGCGCCGGCTCACCGACCCGGACGTCATGCAGCTGAGGATCGGGGTCGGCGACCTGCCCTCGGACGTGGAACTCGTCCTTGGCCGCGGCGGCTCGATGTACGAGGAGGACGCCCCGGAACCGCCGGTCCTCGCCGATGTACCGGTCACCCTGCCCTTCGCCCAGCTCGGAGTGGTCGGCGTCGCCGGCGACCGGGAAAGGGCACTGGCCACGGCCCGCTGGCTCGCTGTGCAGGCCGCGGTCCTGCACAGCCCGCGTGACCTCTCCCTGGTGACGCTCACGGCCACCCCGAACGCCGGCGCGGCGTGGCACTGGGTCCACTGGCTGCCCCACACCAGCCCCGACCAGGGGCAGGACTGCGTCGCGCTGGTCGGCTTCGACTCCGAGACCGTCACCCGACGTGTCAACGAGCTGCTGAACGAACTGGCCCGGCGCAAGGCGGCCCGCGAGCAGAACACCACGACCGGCCAGCTCTATCCGGACCCCAACGTCCTGCTGGTCCTCGACGGGGCACGCCTGCTGCGCCGTGTGCCCGGCGTGCCGCAACTCCTCAGCGAGGGACCGCGGTACGGCATCCTCGCTCTCTGCGTCGACGAGGATGAGCGGCTGTTGCCGGAGGAGTGCAAGGCCGTCGTCGCCTGGTCCCCGGACGCCCCGTACCACGTCCGCGTGCGCGGACACGGGCTGGAGTCCGTGGGTGACGTCCTGGCCGACCAGGCGGTGCCCGAGTGGTGCGAGCTGCTCGCCCGCTCCCTCGCGCCGGTACGCGACGTCAGCCGCGACGACGCCGGCAGTGCCCTGCCCACCTCCGCCCGGCTGCTGACCCTGCTGGGCATGCCCGACCCGACCGGGACCGACGTGGAGCGTGTCTGGCGGGCGGGCGGCTCGACGACCGCCGCGCCCGTCGGCATCGCTGCGGACGGCCCGTTCGTGCTGGACATCCGCCGGGACGGCCCGCACGCGCTGGTCGCGGGCACCACGGGTGCGGGTAAGTCCGAGCTGCTGCAGACGATCATCACCTCGCTGGCTGTCGTGAACCGGCCGGACGCGCTGAACTACGTACTGATCGACTACAAGGGCGGCAGCGCCTTCATGGACTGCGCCCGCCTGCCGCACACGGTCGGCATGGTCAGCGACCTCGACGCGCATCTGACCGAGCGGGCCCTCGCCTCGCTCGCTGCCGAGCTGCACCGCCGGGAGAGGATCCTCTTCGACGCCGCCGCCAAGGACATCGAGGACTACAACGACACGCGCAAGCTTCGCCCGGAGCTGGAGCCGATGCCCCGACTCGTCCTGGTGATCGACGAGTTCGCCTCGCTGGTTGCCGAACTCCCGGACTTCGTCGCGGGCCTGGTCGACATCGCCCGTCGCGGCCGGTCCCTGGGCGTCCACTTGATTCTGGCCACCCAGCGGCCGGCCGGCGTCGTCAGCGCGGACATCCGCGCCAACACGAACCTGCGCATCGCACTGCGGGTGACGGACGCGTCCGAGTCCATCGACGTCATCGAGGCCCCCGACTCGGGCGCGATCGCCAAGTCGACCCCTGGCCGCATGTACGTCCGCTCCGGTGCACAGTCCCTGGTCGGCGTGCAGTCCGCCCGCATCGGTGGCCGCCGCCCGGCGACGGGCGGGACCGGCCCGAAGGCGGCCCTGTTGCCGCTTCCGTGGCACGCCTACAGCCGCCCGTTGCCCAAGCGGGACGAGGCGGAGGACGACGGCACCATGGTCACCGACCTGGCCGTCCTCGTGGATGCCGTGTGCGACGGCGCGCGGCGGATGGGCTTCGGCGAGCAGCGCAGCCCGTGGCTGGACCCGCTGTCCGAACTGGTCACCCTGGACGAGGCGACGGCGTACGCCCGGGCGTCCGAGGTGGAACCGGCGCAGGACGTCGCACCGATCCCGTACGGCCTGATCGACCTGCCGGCGAAGCAGACCCGGATGCCGTTGTCCCTGGACCTCGTGCACGGCGAGCACACCATGATCCTGGGCGGCGCCCGTTCCGGTCGCTCGACGGCCCTGCGTTCCCTGGCGGGCTCCCTGGCCCGCAGTACCTCTCCGCACGACGTGCACGTCTATGGCATCGACTGCGGCTCCAACGCGCTGCTGCCGCTCATGCGCCTGCCCCACGTGGGCGCCGTGGTCACGCGTGACGAGCCCGACCGGGTCCGCCGCCTCATCGAGCGCCTGCTGACGGAGATCGCCCGCCGGCAGCAACTGCTCGCCATGGAGGGCGCGTCGAGCGCCGCGGAACAGCGCGCGACGGCCGCGCCGCAGGACCGCCTCCCCTGGATGGTGCTGCTGCTGGACGGCTGGGAGGGATTCGCCTCGACCTTCGAGGCGTACAACTACGGTCAGCTCCTCGAAGCGGCCCAGCGCATCTTCCGTGAGGGCTCCGCGGTTGGCCTCAAGGTCGTCATGACCGCCGACCGCAGTGGCCTGAGCGGGCACGTCTCGTCCGCCTTCGCCGACCGGTTGGTCCTGCGTTTCGCCGATCCGAACGACTACTCCACGGCGGGCCTCCAGGCCCGTGAGGTCCCGAGGAACATGCCCCCGGGCCGCGCCCTGCGGATCACGGACACCGGCGTGGACGAAACGCAGATCGGCCTGCTTTCGGCGGACCCGGCGGGCCAGGCCCAGGTGCGCGCGCTGCGTGAGATCGCCGAGGAGTCCGCCGCCCGTCACGGCCGGATCCCCGCGGGACGACGTCCGATGCGTGTCGACGCGCTGCCCTCGCACATCACCGCGTCGGACGCTCTCGCCCTCGACCCCGACTTCACGCCGCCGTCAGCCCTGTGGGCGCTGATCGGGGTGGGCGGCGACGAACTCCACCCGATCGGTGTCGACCTGGAGGAGAACGGCCCCGGCTTCGTCATCGCGGGCCCGCCGAAGTCCGGCCGTTCGACGACCCTGCTGGCCGCGACGGAGTCCCTGCTGCGCGTCGGCACGCCGGTGGTCCTCGTAGCCCCCCGCCGCTCGCCGTTGCGCGACCTGGAGGGACGGGACGGAGTCCTGGGCCTCCTGAATGCCGACAGCCGGGAGGACGACCTCGAGGAACTGGTGGCCAAGGCTTCCGGCGGATCCTACGTCGTGATCGTCGACGACGCCGAACTCCTCTACGACACCAGCCTCGACGAAGCCCTGGAAACGGTGGTACGCAAGGGCGCCGACGGTGGCATCGGCCTCATCGCGGCCGGCTCCACGGACAGCCTCTCGGGCCAGTACCGCGGCTTCGCCGTAGAGGCCCGCAAATCCCGCAACGGCATGCTCATGACCCCGCAGAGTCCGTCGGAGGGCGAACTCTTCGGCATCCGTCTCCCGTCGAACGCCGGAGGTGGCCCGGCGGGAAGCGGGCTGTTCGTGACCGGGGGGTCGTTCATGCCGGTGCAAGCGGTGATGAACGGCTGAGCCGCCGCTTGACGGCACCACTGCGGGCCCCTGCCCGGGAGGCGGGGGCCCGGGGTGAGACTGGCGTGATCAGGGCTTGGTGAGGGAGACGGTCTTGTCGGGGGGACCGGGCCTTTCGGGACCAGCTGAGTCTGTCGCTGCGGGGTCGGAGGGCCAGTTGCGGAGGACCCAGCGGCGCCTGAGCACTGCAACAATTGTCCCGACCAGGAAAAAACCAGCGCCGGCCGACATACCGTAGGCGGGCAAGTTGGCGGGAGGGGCGCTGACCCAGCTCTTCGAAAGGACGCGGGACGGGTCATTGGGTTTGTACGTGACCAGCATCGAGTCGCCGTTAGCCACATCGGGGTACATCCCGGCGTAGTCCGACAGCTTGACCTCGGTACCTGACGCGGTGCCCGTGAGGAACCTGATTTTTACGTACTTGGGCTTGTTGTCGATTGCGATAACCACCGCGGCGGCGTTGGATCCGCTGGAGCGGAGGTCGTGGACTAGAGAGCGCGATGGGAGCCAGAAGGCGAAAGCCAGTCCAGCGCACAGGATAAATGAGCAGAAGATGCCCAGGAGCGTGCGGTTCGACGCGACGTACGGACGAGGCCTCAGTGCGGCGCGTCTTGTGTCGGCGAGTTGCTGTGCTGCCACGACCGAAGGCGGTAGTTGGTATTGACCTGCGGGACGTCTTCTTTTCTTCTTAGCCACTTTTGGTCCACCTCACGAGAACCATCCACTGACCGACTTCTTGACGCTGGACGCCGCGTCACCGAAAGATTTTCCAGCGCCCTTCACCGCGCCTGTGACCGCGTTGACGGCTTTCCTGCCAGCTGGGCTCTTAATGATGTAGGAAGTTCCGTAGCCGACGCCGAAACCGAGCGCGACGCCGGCCGCCACCCCCCACCCCACGGGGCCTCCCACCGCCGCTACTGCCGCCATGCCGGCCATGGTCATACCGGTTCCAGCAGCCATCCCTCCGACGTTGGCGGCGATGGCGACGTCCTTCTCCTCGTTATGTGCGACGTCCCACCCAATAGCCCCGATAGTGAGCACCGTTCCCACCAACGGTAACTTCCCACCCACGTGCAGAGCGCGGCCGAAGAGAGACGCCGAACTGGGTGGCCGGAGCCCCGGTACCTTGCCGACCAGCCAGCTGCCCCCATCCGCGACCGACGCCTCCATTAGGCGGGAGAACGACCCCATCCCGAATTTACCGAGGATCCGCTCCGCCTCACGCGCGGAGTGCCTGGAGGCCTGAGCCGCATGCTTGGTTGCGTTCTTGAACCTCCTCTTTTCCTTCTTGCTCATAGCACTGACACGCTGCTCGTACAACCGACTGGCCTCGTCGGAGAACTTCTGTGACTGCTCCCAGAAGTGCCCGGCATACTTGGCCTGCGTGCTGATGACGGCCGCCAGTAAGCCGGCCGTGTCGGACCACGTGTCCGCAGGATCTCCGAGCTTCTTCACGGCGATCTTCGTGTGCTTCCAGGCGATGGCCCAGAGATTCGGATCTTCACCCTGCATGAGCGCACGGTTGAACACGGCGGTGGGCTCGTCCTTGCCGATGTCGCTGTGGAACAGGGCGGTTGCCTTGTCGAAGCCCGGCGCGGGGGAATTGGCGTTGACAGCAGCCGTGAACGCGGAGCCGAAGACTTTGACGTCGTTCTCGGCGGTCGGTGCGTTGGCGGCGGCAACGGTCACCGGGAGCAGCTTGAGTAAATCCGGATTCATCTTGGCGTAGAACGCCGACGTGAAGTCCGGATCCCCCTTGTGCTTCGTCAGCTCCTCAGCGATCCGATGGAATGCGGCACCGGCCTCGGTCTGGTCGAGTTCAGCTACCTTGTTGACATCTTCGGCCAGCCTTTTCCCGCCCTCCCGTGCTTCACCCACGGTCGGCACAGGCTCGCGCAGCTGCACCATGGTGCCGGGCTTGAATCCCCCCTGGTCAAGTTCCATGGCCGACGCCAGAGCTTGTCTGCGGCGGAGCATGGGGAGCTCGTCGGCCACCCAGTTGGCGATCTTTTCGATCTCCGTCAGGTGGTGCGTGTCCAGGCCGAACTTGTGGAACCTACTCATATAGGCGGTTCGGGCACTGTGCAGGCTCTTGCTACCGCCTTCCAGGTTCTTGATCGTCCGCAGCAGGTTGTCCGGGTTGATGCCTGAGAAGTTCGGGTCGACCACCAGAGGCTCCTATTCCGTAACGTCGGCGAGTCGGGGATCGATCAGTACGGACCGTGCCCCCGAGCCTCTCAGTGCGCCCTCCAGTTCACTCGTACGGATTATCACCCACGGTTGCTGCTCACCCATGGCTTCCACCAGAAGGGGCACCGTGGAGAACGCGAGGGCGACGAGCTGCTCTGCACCGCTGTTTCCGGCCACCGGGACGAGCATCACATCGACGGTGCTGTCTGCCATGAGGGAGCCGTCAGGTAACTGCGGTACCTCCCCCATGGTGGGCAGGACGAGGTGTTCGGGAGCGCTCGGTGGCATGTCGTTGGAGGTCATCGGCTCAGATTATGAGTTGTTGCGAACCATGAGCAACGCATCAGCCTCTTCACCGGGAACAATCGCTTGGTACGGTGATCACCCGTTCGTGAATAGTTGAAAGGTGATCGGTGAGCCTGTGACGGATTCCGAACCGAAGGTTCCGAACCCCAGAAGAGCCGACTTGGAAAAGCTCCGCAACGACCTCGCCAAGGACGTGGAAAGCCTCCGCAAGGCCCTCAAGGGGCCGACGGAGGACATAGGCGGCGAAAGTGTCTGGGTCGGAAAGAACGCGCGAGCCTGGCACCGTGAGCTTGACGGACGGCACCGGAAGCTGGGGGAAGAGGTCGGCAAGCTGCTTCCCGTCATCGACGCGGCCATCCGCGGCGAACCCGAGAAGGTGTCGGCGACCGAGGCGCGCGCGTACCACCAGGGGCGATGAGCTCTCGTCCTTGCCCGGAACCCGAATCCCGAACGCCGTCGGGGCGCCGGGGTCACCGCCCTCGAGGCGGTGACCCCGGCGCCCCGGCCGGTCACCCGCTGCGCTTGATACGCCTGCGATCAGGTGGCGCGCTCGATGTTGTCGGCGCTGGTGTTCGCGGACTTGCTGGCATCGTTCAGCGTGTCGACCCACTTGTCGAAGGTCGGCTTCACGTCGCGCCAGTCGTCCCGGAACCGGTCGGCCTTCGGGCCCTTCCAGTAGCCGGAGCTGTCGGCCGTGGCCGTCTGCAGGTCCTTGATCAGGAGCTGCAGGTCGTGGGCCTTGCGGGCGTACAGCTTCGACAGTTCCCGGAGCCGTGTGAGATCTGCACCGCGATCCATGGCGTTCCTCCCCGTGTCAACAAAGGCAAGCGGACTGTCCGTTCGCAACAGTGGACGCTACAACACCGGCAGCAGTTCCCGTCCACCGCTGTTGCAGATGGGATCTTCCAGTGAACGCCCGGTGTGCGCGGAGTGGGAAGCGGCAGGTCAGGTCTCCTGCCGGGCCCGCAGGGGTGCGACAGTATCCTGGGATTTCGGAGACAGCGGGGGAGAGCTGCTATGGCAAATCCTGACATACAGGAACTCAACCGGCGCGCCGGTCAGTTGCGTTCACTGGCCGACCACATAGACGGACTCGTCGACGCCGCGAAGAACCACAGCACGACGGGCATGAAAACGTGGTCGGGGCCGAACGCGGACGACGTGCGCGGCAAGCTGAAGAGCTGGAAGACGAAGTGCGGCACGGTCGCCAAGGCCTTGCGTGACGAGGCGCAGAAGTGCACCCAGGACGCCAAGGACCTGCAGGACAAGAAGAAGTGACGGTGGCCGCCCCCGGTGCCGTCTTCGCGGGAGGAAACCCAGACCAGTGCCCTCGTACGACAGCTCCCGAGCACGCTTCCGGCTCGCCGATCGCCACATCGCCGTCTTCGCCCACCTCCTCGACGGCGAGACACCGCCACAGGAGCTGGCGGAGTCGCTGACAGAGCTCCAGCGCATCGGTCTGGTGGGGGAGGAGGGAGAACTGGCGCCGCTGCTGCGCGACCTGCTCGGCACGCTCGCCGACCCCCTGGTCATGATCCAGGTGGAGGTCACCGGCGAGCACGGCCCCGTGAACCACGGTGTCGTCGTGGGCCAGGACGCGGTGATCTCCCACGACGGGTGGCCGGGCGAGGAGGAGTCGGAGTACGTCTCCATCGAGCCCAACACCCTCGTCTGGGAGCTCGCCCGCAAGGTCAACCTGCACCGGGGCGGTGAGAAGCCCGAGGAGGGTGTCCCAGAGATCCGCGTCGAGACGACGATGGCCGCCCTGGACGCCGCGTTCGTCGCGCTGGAGGAGCCGGGGCCGGACGACGACGCCACCCGTGAAGGCGTTCGCGAGGCCCTCGGCGAGGCCGATCCCGATCTCAAGGGGGACGCCCTCGACCGCTTCCGCGACCTGGTCGCCTCCCTCAACGCGACCTGGCGCATCACCACGGCCTGGGACGGCCGGCACGACGGCGAACGCAGCGCCATGGTCCGCGCCCTCGCCGTCTGGGACTGCGGCCCGCTGGGCCACTGGATCCGCGAACAGCCGGAGGAGCCGATCATGCCGGGGCAGGTCGGCCCCGACAGCCGGCTGGCCCTCGTGCGATCCGATGCCGCCGAGGTCTGGAGAAAGATCACCGACCTGCTGCCGGACCGGGAGGAACTGCTGTCCGGGGACGCCGCCGAATGACGACCATGCTCGCCCCCGTCGTGGAAGCGCGTCCCACGCGGTCGCGAAGGCGGTTGGGGACTGTCTGGGTACTGATCGGCACGCCGCTGGTGCTGGTCGGCTGCGGGTGGCTGGCACAGAAGGAGGGCCTCCTCTGGATGCTGCTGGCCACCGTCCTCGTCCTGGCGGTGCTCGGCACGGCATGGGTCATGTGCGGCGCCGGTCCGGGCACGGGCGTCGCGGTGTGCGGGTTCGCGTTCCTGCTCTTCGTGGGCCCGGCTCTCGGCGACTACGTCCTGCAGGACCGCGGAGTGCGCCACGACGCCCTGGTCGTGGACGTCAGTACCTACCGAGGCAAGAGTGGCCGAGAACGCGCGGTGTGCACGGTTGTCCTGACCGGGGCCGGTCGAGGACGCACCGTAGAGGTCGGCGACACCGGCGGCTGCGTCGACGACTTCGAACGGGGCCGCCGCGTCACCCTCGTGGACGACCCGGACGGATGGCTTACGCCGCGGCTGGGCAGCGAGGTCAAGGGAGTCGAACCGTACCAGGGGTGGACACTCGCGGGACTGCTCGTCGCCATGGAGGCCTGCGCCCTCCACGGGCGGCTGCGACGACATCGACGCGGATAGGGCGATCCGAAGGGGCTGGCGGCACCCGGCCAGTCAGAACCAGTTCATCGGATTCGCCTTCGACTTGGCGATGCTCTTGCCCAGATCACTCGCCTTGTCGCCGGCCCAGTCGACCGCATGCCCCGCCCCCTTCTTGATGTCGTCCCAGTGCTCGACGACCTTGGCGCCTCCGTAGACGAGACCGGTGCCCACGGCGAGTCCGATGGTGACGGGGTTCGGGGCGACCATGGCGGCGGTGAGGGAGGCGTTGAAGCCGACCTCGGCGACGTCGGCGACGTATCCGGCGCCCCGCCTCTTGAACGCGTCGACCGGGTTTCCCTGGGAGATGACGTTGGCCGTGCTGAAGCCGGTCGAGACGACCCCGCCGACGATGCCTGCTCCACGCAGGAAACCGGCGCCCTTGGCGGCGGTGACGAGACCGGTGCGCAGGGCGCCGGAGCCCCGGGCGGCGTTCGGAAGGACTTCGGCCACGGAGTTCGCGAACCTCTGCGAGTTCGCCGCCTTGGTGAATATCTTGACGAGACTCGCGTTGCCGGCCCGGGCCACGGCCTGCCCGGAGTGAGTGAAACCACCGTACGTCCGGGCTACCTGGTCGGAGCCGACCAGGAAATCGATCACCCCGTTGGCGCGCAGAGTGCTCATCAAGGGGGTCGAACGCACCCAGTTGTAACCCTGGCCGAGCAGGTCGCCCCGAAGGCCGCTGGTGAGCGGTACCCGGGAGAGGTTCTGGTACGTCGTGCTCCGGCCGAAGAGGGACCCGAGTTGCCCAGGCAGCCAACTGCCGGGAGCGCTCAGCGAGCGGATCTTGGGGGTCCACTTGATGAGCCCGTTTCCGGCTGACCGGATGAGCCCGTTGTCCGAGCCCCGCAGGACCACGCCCAACCGGGTCTTCCAGGTACGCAGCGCTCCTGTCTTGAGTGAGTTGCCCAGTAGCACCTTGGTGAGCGAGGTGCCCTGGATGGTGACGACCGCGGTCGCCGCGGTGACCGCGGCCCAGTCACCGTAGAGACCGATCATGCTGGCGATCGTCTCTTCGTGCGGTTGCAGCCCCGGTATCCGGGAGACCGCATGGGCCTCGAGTCGCTCCACCCATTCCGCGAGCGACTCGTTGGGCTGTCGCTTGAAGTCGTACGCATGGGGATCGTCGCTGGCCGCGACGGAGTTGGCCAAGAGGAGCACGTCGGGCCCGAGGCCCTCCCCTTCGAGCTTATCGATCTCCTTGGCGCTGAAACCGGCCCACAACAGACCAGCTCGCGGATCACCGCTTTCGAGCCGCGCGAACACAGCGCGCTTGCGTAGGTCCGGCGCGGTGTCCGTGACCCAGTCGCGCAAAGGCCTGAGCGTGGCCAGCTGGCTGCTGACACCCAGCCTGGAAGCCCTCGTGAAGGCCTCGTCGACCTTGTCCTGCAGACCCCCACGACCGTCAAGGAGCTTCGCCAGCTGGTCCAGGTCGTCAGGATCGACGCTCCGGATGGCCATGTTTCATCCCCCAGTACGGCTCAACTGCTGCGCAAAAGGGCATAGGCGAAGACGAGACGTCGATCCAGCCACGCCGCCCGGATCAGGAACCTGGTGTCGTTCTCCGACGTCATGACGAGCTCATCGCCTGATCTCCATTCGACGACGCGTGCCTTCCTGGGTTGGTCACCGCCTTCCGCGCCCAGGTCGGAGATCGCCTGGACGACGCCGAGCACCAGCTTTCCGGCACCGCGTTGAACCATCTCGGAGGGTCCGTTCTTCGCCCACTCCGCGCTGCTCACCATTTCCGGGTGTCCCGGCTGGTCGATACGCCAGGTCGGTCGCAACGCGTGCTTGAGAGGAGCGACGCGACGGATGTGCCCCACCAACTCCCCCTGCGCGTCGCGGACGCCGTACTGCCGTGTGCCGTCACTGTTCCGCGGAGAGCCGACCGAGCAGAGCACCCGCCGGCCCTCCGGGTCCTTGTACAGCCGCTGGGGGCTGCCTTCCGAGGTGGCGTCCGGGGAGAAGAAGGCGCAGGGCGCGTTGACGCGCTGGAGGCCACCGCCCTGCGGAACCCTGATGGCGCGAGGGCCCTGTACCGCCCGCCTACGGTGCTCCGTGGCGGGCCGCTCCTCGTCGCTGACGGAGAACTCCCAGGCGTCGACCCAGGGAACGATGGGAACGGGGAGCTCGTCCTCGTGCTTGTTTCTGCCGAACATCAGTCAGTCTCCACGTTGCGGTGCGGGGCTCGGTGCATCCGCAGGCCCGCCGGACGACTCTACCCAGGCAGCGTCGCGGTACCGGTTTCCCGGACCCCTGCTACGCGCTCGTGCGGACGAGCCGTACTGCCTGGTCCGTGAGCTGCGACACCTCGAACAGCACGCCCGCGAACTCCACGGTCTCCCCGACCCGTACGTCCTTGTAGTCGGCGACGGGGATCGCGCCGCAGTTCGCGTCGATGCCCGTGGTTCCGGAGTCGGGGTCGATGTAGGAGACCGTCAGGGACAGGCCCGTGGGGAAGCGCTGTACCCCGCCGTTGTCGAGTAGCGAGAGGGCGGCGCCCCTGGCCGGGAAGCCTTTGGCGGCGGCGGCCAGGACGGTGCGGTTGGTGGTGAAGCAGAGGCCGGCGTCGGCGGGGCCCTGCTGGGATTCCAGGGACTTCGGTGCCGTGGCGAGGGCGGCGCGGTCCTCGGCGGTCTTCGGCTCCAGGACCACGCGGTAGGCGCAGATCTGCCGCACCGAGTAGCCGTGGCCGGAGACGGTGATCTCCGCTCCGGGCTCGACCTTCCACTGCTGCTGGCCGGACGCGTACGTCGCGCCGTCGCGCAGGGTCGCCGTCCGCGTCGTGCCGTCCGCGTCGGCCCCGGCGTACTGCACGCCACCACCGCCGGGCAGTTTGAAACCGCCACCGCGCAGGACGTGGGCCGCCCCGTCAGCCGGGGCGGTCCCCACACAGGCGGGGCCCTTGTCCCGCGCCGCAGGAGTCGCTCCGCCGTCGCCGCCCTCGTCGCCGCCGTCGGACGATGAACCGCATCCGGTCAGCGCCAGCAGGGCCAGGGCGGCAGCCGCTCCCGTGATGCCGTACCTACTCACCGGCATGAACACTGGTCTCCTCCTCGTCGGCGTCGGTCGCCCGCTCCAGGACGACACGGGTGCGGTAGTCGACCTCCGCGACCCTCCATGTGTCGCCGGTGATCTCCACGGTGTCACCCGCGGTCAGCCCGTCGTACTCGACGGGCGGCCGGCCCTCGCAGCTGACCTGGATGCGCCCGTGCACCGACGGCTGCGCGAAGACCGTCGCCACGATGCGGTGCGGGAGGCCTTCGTGCCGGACGGTGTACGGCACGTGGTACCGGAGCACCCACCGGCCGTCGAACTCGAAGGGATATTTGACCTGGGGCCGGTCGGCCACTGCACTCACCTGTGGAACATCGTCACGGGACATCGAAGGCCTCGGGTCCCTGGAAGTACTTGTCGAGCTGGTCCTGGCTGACGGTGATCGGAGGGTAACCCTGTACACCCCAGGGGTTGCCGAGGATGACCTTGCCGTCGTCGGTAAAGCCGCGGACGTAGTAGGCGTGGTTGCTGTGGTACGTGCTGCCCCACTCCGACGGGTGGTCCTTGTCCAGGCTCTCGTCGTCCGGCGTGGAGAGGGTGACGACCTTCCCGGATTCGTACGCCCTCCTCAGGGAGTCGATGTCCTTGTCGTCGTGCTCGCCGATGCCGAGGAAGCCGCCCGTCTCCAGGTCGTCACCCTCCTGGCCGGTCAGGTACGGGGCGGCCTTCTTCGGGTCGTCACCCTCGATGCCGCCGTACCCGCGCTCGCCGTCGCCGTCCTCCGAGTAGACCATCGCGAAGGCCTTCTCGTAATACGCCGGCCAGGTCTCGCCGTTGCCGTACGTGCTGATCGGGTTGCCGTTCTGGTCGGTCGGCAGATCGGCGGTCATGGTCACCCAGTGGTGATTGCCCTGCTTGTCCCAGACGCGGACGCTGACCGTGCCGTTGGGGTTCTGCTTGATGCCGTCCTGGATGAACTTCGGGTCCCTCTGGGCCAGGCCGGCCAACGAGGCCACGTACCAGCAGTCACCGAACTGGTTCTGGCTGACGTCGTCGGCGGAGACACCGTTCTGGAACAGCGGGTCGGAGGGGGGCGCCCAGTGGATGCCGTTGTTGGTCTGGCCGTTCTGGTCGTTGCCGCCGCTCTCGTAGGCGCCGGTGTTGGTGAACGTCGGCTGCATGCCCGGGAAGGCTGCCTGGAACTTGCCCACGTTCTCAGGGCTGATCTTGGACAGCATCAGGCTCAGCGTGTCCCGGCGCGCGGCCTCGGGCAGGCCGTTGTGGTCGAACGGGGTCCAGTTGGAGTCATCGGTGTCGGTGATCAGCTCGTTGTAGAAGGCGAGGTCCTTGGGTGACGCCTTCGTCATGAACGCGTCCAGCTCGGCCGCAGTCAGCCCGTCCAGCTCACCGGATACCTTCTCCAGGTCGTCCCGGTTGCCGTTGGCGCCGAAGTCTTTGCCGTCGAGGGCCTGGAGATTGCGCAGGGCGGCGTCGATCTTCTTCGCGTCGGGTGGCTTCTCGTCCAGGAATACGCTGCCGTCGCTGACCGGGTAGCCGCGCTTCTGCAGTTCCTGCAGGCCCTCCATCTGCTTGATGCGGCGCTTCATCGACGCCTGCATGTCGCCGAGCTCGCCCTGGAGGGAGCCGGGCAGGCGCCGGCGGCCGCCGAAGAACGACGGCATGGGGATCAGGTCGCCGACTAGCCCTTGGAGGTCGGGGTCGCGGGACGCGCTCTGGCCGGCCGGCAGGTTCTGCTGGGCGGTGGTGAGCAGGGTCGCGAGCTGGGTATGTAGTTGCCCCGAGTTACCGGCGAGACTGTCCAAGTCTCCGGCCAGCGCTCTCAGCTTGGCGGCGTCGAATCCCCTGAACGCCATCAGTTGCCGCCCGTCCCGGACTTGGTCTTGTCCTTCTCCTTGGCCTGCCGGTCCAGTTCGTCCGCCTGGCTCTCCCAGCGCGTCGCGTCCGCCAGCAGAGCCGTACCCATGCCGCTCAGCGTGCGCCGGCGCTGCTGGAGCTTGGCGGTGCACTCGTCGGCGAAGGGGCCCTGCCATATCGCGCCCTTGTCGTCACCGGTACGGAAGCCGGTGGCGCGCGGGGTGGCCTTCTTCACCGCGTCGTCGAGATACGGCCCGAGCCGCCGGGCTAGGGTGCGCGCCTCGCGGGCGCACTCACGCAACTGCTTGGCGCGCTTCTTCAACTCGGCGACGTCCTCGCTGGGCCCCACGTCCGCGTCCTCCCCCGTTCGCTGTGTCCGTACGGCGCCGAACTCACTGGACGGAGCCATGACACCGCTGGTGCAGCATACGGGGGCGGGGATCAGTACCTCGGAGGAGGCGTTTCGTCTCCACGGGTGACACACAACCACCACACTTGTCATCCCGGGCGAGGCGCGTCGACGCGACCACCCCGGCCGAGGGCGACGTGCGAGGGGCCCGGCCTCCGCGCCCACCGCATCCCTACGACAGTCGCGTCCCGCCCTGGCACCATGAGGTGACCCGCCCGGCGTGAGGGCGGGGTCGGTGGTCGACGGACGGGGGACTGGGCATGTCGTTCCGGGGGGGGCGAACCCCGAGGATCTGGAGCATTTGGCGGAGCCCCTGGACGGGCGCGGAGGTACGGGGGAGCGCCTGGACGAGGCCTTCACCCGGGCGTCCCGGTTGGGGGTGAGCGGGCAGCTGGCGGCCTTGAGGCCGATGCGGTCGTGGACGGCCGACGGGGCCAAGGACCTGCGCAAGCGTGCCGTGATCCTGCGTCTGGAGAACGGCGACCCGACGGCCGGCCTACTGTGGGCGGGCTTCACGGCTGAGGACCTGGAGAAGTACAAGGGCGAGGGGATCAAGCCGGAGACGCTGCTGCTGGCCAACTCGGTCGCGGCGAGCGACGATCCGGCGGCGAAGGACCTGGCGCGGCAGCCGGGGGAGAAGCTCGGCGACTGGGTGGCCCGGCTGGAGGCGCACGCCCTGTCGAAGATCCTCGGCCTGGAGCCGCACGAAGAGACCCTCACCGAGATGATCAAGTTCGGCAGCGACGCGTTCAACGTCGCCGCCGCGACCCAGGTCGTGGCGGCGACCGGTTCCTCGGGGACCAAGGTCCTGCTGGGCAACGCGGTCAAGACCGGCAAGCTCGGACCGATGAAGGACGCCCTCGCCGCCCGGTGGACCGCGCCCGGGAGCAATCCCCTCCTACGCTGGGCGGGCACGAAGCTGGGCAACTACAACCCGCCGATCCGCTCGCTGTCTGCCCCCGGCAGCTGGTTCCCCGGGCAACTCGGCAACATGGCCTCACGCAGCCAGACCTACCAAAGGGTCGCCAACGTCCCCCTGAGCTCCGGCTCCCTCGGCGACCGCTGGGGCGGCGGCTGGGACATGCTGCGCCGACGCGGCTTCATGAACGCCAAGTTGCTGGGCGTCACGCCCAACCAGGCCATCAACTTCTTCGCCGGGTCGGACGACATGGCCCGCATGTACGGCGGGCTGACCCACTCCGGGCAAGCGGTCACCCGCGCGGGACAGGCCAGCCTCATCACTGTCGGCAAGGCCGGCGGGTTCAGCGCGGCGGCGAAGACCGCGGGGCTGTGGCGGGGCGCGGGCATCGTCGGGTCGGCGGGCGCGACGGCGTTCTCCGTGGCCAACATCGCCACCATGGACCACGAGAAGGAGTGGGAGAAGAGCAAGGCCGGCTACCTGGCCAACTACGCGGAGGTCGGGTTCAACGCCTCCCTGACCGCCGCGATGGTCGCTCCCACCCCCCTGACGATCGGCCTCGCCGTGGGCACCGGCATCGTCTACGGAGGCCTGAAGGTCGTCGAGCACTGGGACGACATCACGGAAGGCGCCGAGAAGGCCGCCGACTGGGTCGGTGACAAGGCGAGCGACATCGGCGGCGACATCGCCGACGGTGCCAAGAAGCTGGGCAGTGCCCTCAACCCGTTCGACTAGTCAACTACGCACGAAACGAGCATCCGCCGCCATGGAAACGAGTAGCGAGCCCCTGAAGTTCGAGCTGTCGCCGTACACCGACCGACCCGAGAAGCAGTCACCCACGACCGGGATCAGGGGAGACGTGGGCCACTTCGGAGCCGTGGTGGTGCAGCGCTGCCCGCTGTACCAGCCGCTCGCGAAGAGCATGGACACCGTGCGGCTGGCGGGCCCCGCCTTCCCGGAGACGGTCTTCCGCGGCAAGCGCAGATCGGGGATGCCTTCGCTCTTCAAAGCCGGGCTCACTCTGGACGGTCACCCCGCAGACCTGCGGTTCAACGCCCGGGCCCTGCGCAAGGAAGACCGCGCGCTGCGCATCGCGTACGAGGGCCGGGAGTACGTCTACTCCGTGGAGGGCCTGGGCAAGGCGAAGGTCCTGGAGAGGGAGGGCATCCGGATCTCGATGCAGCCCGGCCAGTTCGTGCCGTCGGCCGGAACCGGCAGCACGGGCACCACCACGGGCCCGGCCGACGCCGTGGACCTGGCGATCGCCATCGTGCTGGAGCAGGTGGACACCGACGTACTCACCTTGAGCGGCGCGGCGCTGTCCTCGCCGTTCGCCTTGATGCAGCACCTTTCGGACCGGGCGGAGTAACCGGCCCGGCGAGGCCTTCGGGTGGCTGGGCGTCACGGAAAGATGTCGAGCCAGTCCAGCGACCTGTAGAAGAAGGCGCGAACCGCTCCTCCCCGGGTGAGGTTGCGGGTGTTGACGCCGCACAGCACGGCGGCGAGGGCGAGATCGGTGGCGTCCGCCGGGCCCAGGCCGGTGAAGGTGGCCTTCCTCCGCGAGCCCCTGCCGTGCCGGCACGTACGGACCTCCACACCGTCCCGGACCAGGGCGCGGTCCCGATGCCGGGCGCTGGTCGCGAGATAGCGGTACTCCCGCCCGGCGACCTGCATCCGCAGGGCCCGCCCGGCTCTGGTCTGCGCCCAGCGGTTGCGTTTGAGGCGGATGCGGTCCTCACCGGCGCTGAGCTTCCCCAAGTGGAACGAGGGCTTTCGTCCGTAGGCCCAGCCGCTGAAGGAGACGGCGGGGATGGCGTCCCCCTTGGCCTCGGTGACGTGGACGTCACCGAGCCGCTTCGCCGGGTAGGTCACCTCGATCCGCCCGAACTCGCCTGCCGTGCCCCGATACCCGAACTTCCAGGTAAGCCGGTGACCAGAATGGTCCTCCCAGTGGTCGAGGCTGTACGTGTGTCGCTGCATGCTTCCTTCCCCCCTCGCGTCGCGCCGCTCGGCGCGGATGTGCCATGCCCGGCGCCGCTAATCGAGCCGCGCCCAGGTGCCCCGCACGTTCAACCCCGCCGGGCCCGGGCCAGCGCGTCCAGCAGGGCCTCGCGGTCGTGGGTGGCGATCAGCAGCGACTCGCCCTGATCGGTCTCGACCACGATCTGGTCCATGCCCATCGGTACGGCCCATCCGCCACCCATTATCCGCAGCGGCCCGATCGCGCGGTTGGTCCGCCGCGACTCCGCGACCTCCGCACGGGACCACAAGGCCAGGAACGCGGCGAACTCCGCGTCCGTGGGCTCCTCACGGGCCTCACGAAGCGACTCGGCCGTCAACGCCTCCACCGCGACCGTCTCCCGCCCCACGGTCAGCCGACCATACTGGATGTGGATTCTGTGGTGTATGCGCTTGGAAATCGGCACTGCATTGAATACGAGCGCGAGAAACGTCGAGAACCCGAGAACGACGAACCAAACCGTCCGTCAGAGCGGTGCACCTGCCGCACACGCTCCCTGATCCTCCGCGCGCTCCACTACGGCTCCCTCATCTCACACAGGCTCTGCTGTCGGCAGGTTACCGACCGGCCCCCTCGGCCCGAGCGGAGCGGTGGACCGTAGGGGACAGAGCAGGTGGCGGCGCAGCTGCTGTCCCCCGACGTTGCGAAGCTGAACTCCGCACCGCCACGGGGTTGTCACACCGGCCCCTCGGGTGACTCACGGTGCATCGATTGCCTTTGCTTTACTGTTCTATGGCGCGGCAACCCGGCAGGGGGCGCGGAGATCAGTTGCCAGAGGTCCCGTTTCGTCCATGTCGGATTCATGGCTTGTTGGGTGAATGGCCGCGGTCAGGAAAACGGACGGACTGACCGAGGACGGAAAGGGGTCAAGCGAATGAGCGGGACCTCCTTCGAGCTACAGCGCGTGCCACCCACACGAGGGCGTCGAGGTGAGATCTCCTCTTGGGTCGGTCAGGTGGCCGGCCTCGGTCGTAACGAGCTGCGTTTTCCCACGGAGCACAGCGACTACCCGGCGGAGTACTGCGAGGTGGCGGCGGATGGTGACGGTTTCCCACTCGTCACCTATCTCGGGCTGCGGTATCTGCGCGGGCCCCTCCTCGACGGGGGAGAACTGCGGGTCGACTGGGAACCGGCGGGCCTTTCCCGCACTGCCTACCGGGCGGGCCGACAGGGACGGGCTCTCCATATCCACGTGAAGGGCCGTTCGTACTCCTATGTCCAGGTTGGTGGCAAAACGCCATCAACTGGCTCGGCCAGGCGCGGGCGTACTCATGAGACGTTCTGGTTGGAACAATCCACGGACCTTGGCCGGAGCCTGCTCCGGCGCGGCGGACGCTCTCGACATCGGCCTCGCCGTCGTACTGGAGGCCGTGTACACACGGAATCTCTCGATGCCAGGTGCTCTGGTGTCGATGCCGGGGCGTCTTCTGAACCGGTGCAATTTTCTCTGAACTTCTGGGGGACAGGACATAATGCCTTCTTTGGATGCGGCGCGGCGTCGACTGCGGCTGTCCGACGACCATGTCAGCGTGCTGGGAGTGCTCGTCGAGGAGGAGCGACTGCCGGACGAGTTGTCGCAGGCCCGGGAAGAACTGCGTGAAGCCGGGCTGCTCGACGCCGACGACAAGATCGTCGGTGATCTCTACCCGCTCGTCTCCACGCTGATGGAGCCTCGCGTCATCGCGCGTGTCGAGGTGACCGGTCCCCAGGGCGTGACCAGCAGCGGGGCTGTCATGGGCGACGAGTTCATTTTCGTCCACGAGGCCTGGCCCGGCGAGACGGAGTCGGAGTACGTGCCCGCCGAGCCGGAGACCCTCGTCTGGTCCCTGGCCAGGATGGTGGACCTGCACCGTGACCTCACCGACGAGGCCGACACCGGTGAGGTGATCGAGTCGACCATGGGCCTGTTCGATCAGGTGATCGAACGCATGGAAAACGGGGAGAACCAGGAAGCCGAGGCCGTGGCCGAGGCGACCGGCGCTTCTCTGCGGCTCGCGGAAGTCCTCGCCGAACTGAACTGCATGTGGCGGATGACGGTCGCCTGGCAGGGCGAGGGCCCGATCCGGACGGACTCCGGGCTGGCCGTCTCGGCGCTGGCCGTGTGGGACTGCGGCATCGAGGGCTACTGGGTTCGCGAACTGCCGGCCGAGCCGGTGACCGACGGGCAGGTCGACGCGGCGAGCGTGCTGCGGGTGCGGCGCGCTTCGGCCAAGGAGCTGTGGCAGCGCGTCACCGACCTCCTGCCGGACGGCACCCAGCTCGCCTCCTCGGCCTCCTGAGGGCCTGAGAACTCTTCGCTGTCCGGCCATCGCACGTTGTACCAGCTGACTTAACGGGGAAAAATGGGCGACAAATCCAAGCGCATGGGGAATCCGGAAGACCTCGAGCACCTGGCGAAGCTTCTGGACGGTAGGGGAAATCTGCAGGACAAACTGGATGAGGCGTTCACCCGTGCGTCCAATCTCGGGGTGCGGGACAAACTGAGTGCCCTGAAACCCCTGCAGTCGTGGACCCGGGAGACGTCCACGGATCTGAGGCGGCGTGGTGCCATCCTCCGTGCGGAGAACGGTGACCCGCTGGCGGCCGCCCTGTACGCGGGTTTCAAGCCGGAGGACCTGAAGGGCAAGCAGTTGCCTCCGGACATCATGCTCATCGCCAACGCTTCGGTCGCGAACGGTGACAAGTTCGACAGCGAGTGGCTGAAGCGTCAGCCGGGCGAGACGTACCAGGACTGGATAGAACGCGTGCAGTCCGACGCGGTGACGAAGGTGTCCGGGAACAAGAACCTGGGCGAAGTGGTCGGCGACTACATCGACATCACCGCGATGGCGTCGACGGTTCCGGGGGCGTTCAAGATGACGGCCGCCGGGACCATGGGGCTGATCAAGAGGTTCCGCAAGGGCGAGTTCCTGAAGGCGCCCGGGACGACCCTCGCTCAGATCCTAAAGGGAAAGGCGCCTTCGTACATCCCCGCGAGGATCGCCCGGCTGGGCGCGAGCATCGGTGCGCGTACTCCGTCGGCCGTGCTCAACGTACTGACCGGCAAGGACAGCTACGCCGTACTTGTGGGCAAACGCTGGTCCTGGGAAGCGAACCTGCTCAAGGTCGGCAAGAACGCGAGCGCCCTGAACAGGGCGGCCGGCGCGAGCAAGCTGTCCGCCTTCACCTCCGGAGCCGGCACCGCGCTCCGTACGGCCGGCTGGTGGCGGGCCGCCGGCGTCGGGGGAAGCATCGTGGCCACCGGTATCGGTGCGTTCGACGTCTACCAGGAAGGCAACCCCGTCGATGCCTTCAAGAGGGACAAGGCCGGATACGTCTCGAAGGTGTCCGGCGTGGCCTTCAACGCGTCGCTCACCGCGGCCATGATCGCGCCCAACCCGATCACGATCGGTGCGGCGGCGGTCACGGGCGTGGTCTATGGTGTCTCCTCCATCGTGGACAACTGGGACAAGGTCAAGCAGTTCCCCGGCAAGGTCGCGGACGCCGGAGCCTGGGCGGGGAAGAAGGTGGCCGAGGGCGCCGGGAAACTGGCGGACGGCGCCAAGAAGCTGGGCAGCGCCCTCAACCCATTCGACTGACGTGACGCGCCCATGGGCGCGAGATTCAAGGTGGACCATGTCTCAAGGGCCGTTCGAACTGCGACGTTTCACTAATTCCGTGACATCGCAGACCCAGCATCACGTGACGTTCTGGCGTGGCGAGGTGGGCGGGTTGGGCTCGGTGGAGCTGGTGGTTCCCGCCCTGGAGGTCGTGCCAGTCGCGGACCAGACGCGGACCTGCGGAGCGATGGTGGTCGGGGAGAGCGTCCCGACCACCTACTTCACCGGGATGCCGTACGGCGGGCGGCCCCGGCTGGCCTCGGGGCGGCTGAACGTCGCGGGACAGCAGGCGGCCTTCGACCGCAGCACCCTGCGGACGAGCAGGCAGGGACGGGCCCTGCGGATCTGGGCCGTGGGCCGCGAGTACCGGTACGCCGAGACGAGCAGTCGGCGGCACCACGTACTGGAGCGCGCCGAGGCGCGGATCGAGATGGCCCGCTCCAGCTGGGCCCGTCCCGACGTCCTCTCCGGTACCCCGCGAGGCGCCGTGGACTCCATCGACATCAGCCTCGCCGTCCTCTTCGAGGGCGTGTACACACGCAACCTGTCGCTGCGGGGGGCGCTGCTTTCGGGGCCGGGGCGGCTGGCGGACCGGTTGGGGGGATAGGAGGTTCACTAATCGACAGTAGGCTCGTTCCACCGGGGGCTGTAGAGCAGTCTGTTGAGCCGTCCAGATACTGCACCGGCTGTGGTCAGTTCCAGAGTGTCGACGCCTTCGAAGATGATGGCGAGGGCCAGGCCGAGGGGATCGGCCTCACCCGTGGCGGTGCTGATGCTGCTCATTCCCTTGCCGGTGCTGCTTTTGGCGCGTTCGAGTGACACACGGACGCCAGGCGGGCGAAAACGGCGATCTTCCCGTGGCCCGTCACGCAGTACTCATAGAACCGTCCCTGCCACGTGATGCGCAGGGCTCGTGATGAGCTGCGGAAGCCCTTGCTGTTGTAGCTCATCCCGCAGAGAAGTCCGTCCACGGTGAGGCAAGCATCCTTCAAGGTAGGTTCACCTGGACCTACCGATCGGTACGTCACTTCCGGCATGGCGTCGCCCCGCAGGCGAACCTCGCGATGCACTTCTGAAACTCTGTTGAACCCTTTACACCGCTCGACCTCTGGCGTGACCAGTCCGAATTCACCGACGATTCCCGCGTGGCCATGCACCCTTTTCCGGGTGTAGGGGAGAAGTCCGAATTTCATCACGCGCATGTTCAGCGGTGCTGGATCGAAGGCGTCACCGCGTGGGTCAGTGCGGTGAGGAAGGCCGTGCGGTCGCGGGTGGCGATGCGGAGGGGTTCCCCTGGTGGGTGCGGAGCACGACGCTGTCCATGCCCATGGGCACGCTCCAGCCGCCGCCCACCAGGCGGGGGTCGCCGTGATCTGAGGCCCGAAGGCCGGGGACCGGCGCGTCCACGGCGTTCAGTGAGCCGCGTACTGCTCAGGCAGGGTCGGGGGCGTGGCCTGGGCGGCTGCCTGGACCGACGCCGGGTCGACGGCCGTGAGCGGGATGCGCTCACGGCCGGCACGAAGGGTCGTCTCGTCGATCTGGATTCGGTGATAGACGAATTTCGAGAACGGAACGGCGAGGCAGGGGGAGCAGCAGCAGAAGGGACAGCGCGCACATGCCGAGCCACAGGCCGAACTCGTCGGGGATCGTGTCGAGCCCCATGTACGCCATACCGGCCACATACACGGCGATGCAGATCGCAGACCAGGTCTTCGGGGAATTCTCTACGTAACGCATGTTCCTCATCTGACTGTTACTGCTGTGTTCAACGGTTGATGGCCTGGATCTCCTGGACGGTGACCGCCTGGGCGTTCCCGAAGGTGCCGTCGGGCAGGTCGCCGCCCGCGCCGCCGGTGCCGGTCCATGCGATCTCCCAGGTGATGGTGGCCTGGAGGTTGTAGGTTCCGTCGCCGGAGGAGCGCAGGTACTTGATGCCGCAGGGCGGGGCCTGGTCCGCCTGGCCCTTGGCGTAGGGCTCGCCGATGGAGCCGTCGGCGTTGATGGTGCACTCGCCGGAGGCCGGGTAGGTCTCGGCGTCCGGCGTGCCCGGCTCCAGCTTCAGAGATACCGGCTTGGCGGTCGTGGTGGCCGTGAGGTTGAAGCCGGGAGCGTTGATCATGGCCGTGGCCTGGACCTCGTCGAAGACGGCCTTGTCGAGCCAGGCCCAGGTCGGCAGGTTCACCTTCGTGGTCGCCTCGGGGGCGAGGCTGACCTTGGTGTCGGGAAGCTGCATGTGCTGGTAGGCGAGGGCGGCGAGTATCTCCGGGGTGATGGCCTCCTCGTACTGGGGCGGCGGGGCCTCGCCGTTGTCCACCCAGAAGGGGAGGTCAGTGCAGGAGCTGCGCTTGAGGATGTCCGGTTCGTTGGGGTTTTCGACGCCGGCCCAGAACATGCCCTTGCCGTCCTTGGCGACGTTGTAGTCCTTGTAGCCGGGGGTGTCTTCCCAGCCGAAGTCATCCTCGTAATGTCGCTTTGTCTCGCCGATTGCCGCGGCGGCGGTCCCGCCCATCCCGGGTGTGCTCGCAGCCTCCTCGATCTGGGCGGACATCTTCTTCTTGAAGTCCTTGGCACCGAGGTAGGGGGCGTACCAGCAGGGTGGCGGAGACCAGTTGACGTCGGTGGACGCCACGTTTCCCGTGCCGCCGTTCGGGGCCACGGATCCTGAGTACTCGATGCGTGCGGTGGCGTAGATGCCGGTTTCGTCACTGCCACCCGTCTGTGTTGTGCTGGAGCCCTGGGTGTTGCTCGGCTGCTCTCCCGCGTAGGCGGCATCCGTGAGGGAGATACCCAAGGCCAATGCCAGGGCAGCCGCGCCGGTGCTGAGGGCTGTACACCGCGACCTGCTCACTGGCACCTCGCTGCCTCCCCCTCGACGTACACCTTGGACGCCTGCCACAGTCCCTCTCCGGTGGGGAACCTAGCCATGATGATCTTGAAGTAATCGAAGTCCGTGATGCTGGGCGTGCCCTTAAGGATTTTTCCGGTCTTGACCTCTTTGGAGTAGAACTTGCTTGAGTCCACGCAGAACGCGATCTCCACCGAGTTGCCGTTGGAGGCGGAACGGGTGGTGGCCTGGTAGTGGCGTCGGGTTCCGGTTGCCGTCCAGTCGCCTTCGAGTCTGGCTTCGATCTGCGTTCGCGCGTACTTCAGCCCATCACCGGTGGCGTAGGCGGCCAAGGCCGCATCCTTGGTCGTGCGCTTGTCCACCCCCCGGTAGATGGCGCGGAGGTAGTTCGCCGCATCGTCCATCGCGGCCGCTTCGTTCTTGTCCTTCGGCTTGTCCCAGTCGAATACCAGATTCATGTCCGCTGGCAGGGAGAGGTCCACGCCGTCCGGTTTGTCCTCCGCCGGCGCCGCCGAGGGCTCCGCCGACTCCTTTGGTGTCTCCGTTCCCTGGTCGGCCCCCGCGATCGCGTCGTTGTCGCTGGACTTGTCGTCCCCGCTGCCGCAGGCCGTCAGTAGCAGGGCTGCTGCCGCGGCGAGCGCGGTGGCAACGGGCAAAGGGCGGCGCTTCACAGTGAACTCCCCGTGAGACAGAAGTGCGGTCGAGGCTACTGACGGTATCTGTGGGGTTCCCGGTTTCGCCAGGGCGAACTACTGCGAGAATCAGGGTAATTCGGGGATTATGGGAATGGGCTCGGAAGAGGCCTCGGCCTGCGTCTCGACCTTGCGCTCGCTGTCCCTGCCCGTCCCCTCATCACTTCTCCGGGGAGAACAACACCGCGCGCCGGGTGGTCACCACGATGACGCAGCCCTATGCCTCGGGCCCGCGCCCTTCCCCACGCGCGATGGGGCCGGCTTCCGATCCCCGACCGACGTCCGCGCTGCCGAGGGAAGCGGAACAGCGCCCTCAGGGCAGACGCGGAGCGGGGCAAGGCGGGCCAGGAGCGCGGTCAGTGCGCACGTGCCGACTCCCGCACCCTGTCCACCAGTCGAGAGATCCCGTCACCGAGCACCGACAGCAGGCTGCCCTCCGGCTCGTCGCACGGCACCCGGGGGCTCGCCGGGCCCGGCAGTGTCAGCATCCGCTCGCGCAGTTCGCGCGGTGCGGCGACGGCCGAGTCCAGGCAGAGGGGGCAGAGCGACAGCATGCGCCTGCGGTTGCCCTCCGCGGAGATCCGTACGTGTCGGCGATCGACCGAAGGGCCGTGGAGCGGGTTGACGCCGCAGCAGCGGTTGTTGGTGTCGCCCTGGAGGGCGTCGCGGGCGGCGCGGGCGAGGACGATGACGGCCAGGAGAGTCGCCGGGTCGGTACCCGAGAAGCGCGGGCCGTCCACGTCGCCGTCGACGAGGAGCATGGGGGCGTCGAAACGGTCCCAGGCGGCAGCGATGCGGGACGCGGAGCCCTCACCCTCCGCGTCCGCCCGCCTCGCCGTCGGCGGTGAAGGCCAGTGCGGCTGCCTGGAGTTCCGTACGTGCCGCGCGGGCAGGCCTCCGACGGCTCCGTCCGTGCCCCCGGGGGCAACGCCTCCGCCGACAGCGGTGCCTCACTGCGCCGGCGCAGTACCGCGCCCACGATACCCAGGGCGCCCGCCACCAGGCCGAGCAGCAGCAGCGCCGCGACGACGCCGACGAACAGGCTCGGCCAGAGGTCGGTGGCGAAGAGCGGCGGGAGGTTGTTCTCCGCCTGGTGGCTGAGGGGGCGGGCAGGGGGGCCGGTGGTGGTCGGCTCGTCGGTGCGCGGCGACTCGTCGAGGTACGTCATCAGCGCGTCGAGGCGCTCGCCCAGTAAGGCCGCAAAGGGTGAGCCGCAGGCCAATCACGCCGCTCGCGCTGTGGCCGGTCCGCGCGGCTGTCCAGATGTCGTGGGTGTCGTCGCCACTCGCACTCCCCGGGCCCCCGTCGCGGTCGTGGGTTTCCTGACCGCGGCACTCTACTGACGGCTTCGACGCTGCGAGAAAGTGCTCCCTCAACCCAGCTTGGTGTTCTGCGCCTTCACCACTGCCGAGGACAGCTTCGCGTCGCTCGGCCTCGCGTTGGCGATGGCCAGGCCGTCGACGGAGAAGTACACGGCGACGACTTCGCCGCTGCGAACGGCCTGGGTGTGCACGGTGTGCGTGGCGCCCCGGAAGGTCAGCGTCGAACGGAAGGCGAGCGACTCGTCGCCGGCCGCAGCCACGGGCTTCTCGGCGGTCACGGAGTCGTACGCGCTCGTGTTGCCGTTGGCCTTGGCCGTGAAGCCGCCGGTGCAGGCGTCCACGGCCTCGGAGAGGCCGGCCAGGGCGGAGGCGGCCTTGCCGGGCTCGTACGCCGTGAGCATCACGTAGGTGAAGGGCTCGTTGAGAGCCGAGGTGACCGAACGCGTGAGGTCGGCCTGCGGCTCGCCGACGGGAAGTTGGTTCATGGCGTAGGCGAGTGGGGCGCAGACGGGCTTGTCGACCTTCACCTCCTGCTGGGACTTGGCGAAGGCGAACTCGCTGTTGTCGGAACTCGCCACGTCCGCGTCGTCCACGCTCATGCCGGAGACGTCCGCCTTGGTGATCACGAGCTGCTTCAGCCGCTCTTCCGGCGTCTTCTCCTGCTTCTCCTTCTTCTGCTTTTCCTGTGAGGCGGTCGCTGCCGGGTTCTCCGCCGCGTCCGTGTCCGAGCCCGAGTCGCCGCCGCAGGCGGTGAGCGTGGCGAGGGAGAGTGCGGCGAGGACGGCCGGGGCGGCGCGCTTCATGGGGGGCTCCTTGGTGGTGGGCGGGCGACGACGCGCGGGTGCGGGGTGGTACGGGGGGTGGGAAACGCTCGGTCAGTCGTGCGGAATCTCGGCCAGTCTGCGCAGTTCGGGGGAGAGCTCGGGCACCTTGGCCCCGGCTGCCTGCGCTGCCGCGACCTCGCGGACGTAGGCCAGCGCCGCCTCCCGCAACCGCTCCTTCTCCCGGCCCTGCCGACGGCCGACCATCCAGACGTACAGGGCGAGGGGGACGAGGACGAGGGCGCCGTAGCCGACGGGTTCGGCCGAGGTGGCCGCCCACATCGCGCCGCCCGCGCCCGCGAGGATGAGCAGCCAGCCCGTCTCGTCGTGCCAGCCGCCGACGTCGGCCATCGTCTCGTACGACCTGACGGCTTCGGGTTTCGGCGGCACGGCGACCGGCTCGGCGGAGTACGCGGCGACCGGTCCGGTGGAGTACGCGGCGACCGGTCCGGTGGAGTACGCGGCGACCGGTGCGGTGGAGTACGCGGCGACCGGTGCGGTGGTGGGGGCGTCCGCCGCGTGGGGCGGGGCCGCACCCGGCAGCGGCTCGACCGGCGCGTACGTCGGAACGGGCGCCGCGCCCTTCCCGCCCCCGGTCGACGACCGGCCCTCCAGCCACGCCGGTACGTGCGTCAGCGGAACGCCGTGCGCGCGGGCCACGCCGAGAACCTCGCGGTAGCCGGCGAGCGGGCCGTGCGTCAGCGCACGCTTCCAGCGGACTCGCGCGTGCACGACCAGTGCCACACCGACGACGAGCAGGCATCCGGCGGCGCCGAGCGCGGCGAAGAGGCGGTCGGTCAGCGCCGGGACCATCGGAACGACGCACGGCAGGAGCAGACCCGCCGTCAGTGCCAGCATCCCGAGCCATGCCGCCGGTTGTCGCTGCTCCGCCGTCACGGTCTTGCGCCGCTCGGCGAGAAGCGCGGTCACCGCCGCGTCGTCGGTGTAGTCGAAGCCGTGCCGCAGGCCGATGGCGCGGACCGCCTCCAGGGCCCGTGGGTCGACGGCCAGCGCCGCCCCGTTCACCGGAAGCAGGTCCATCGTCTTCCTCCTGTGCCGTCGTGCCGTGCCGGTCCTTCATCAGTCCGAGCGAAGATCATGGCACGGGCTGTCCGCGCCTTCGTGAGTGAATCGTGCAGGCATCATGGGCGCGCCGTGACGAACAGCACGCGGAGGGTGACCCCTCGTACCGGTTCTGGATTCGCACGCGCACAGTTGGACTGCCTGGTCATGGAGCTGGGCTCAAAAGGGAAGCCCGGACGGGAAGTTGCAGCCGAGTAATGGTGGGTGGGCCGGGATTCAAGGGGGCGGGTACGCCTTGAGGGGCTTATGTGCGGCTGATACGGTGCGATGGCTTGACACTCGCCTCACTGCTGGCTATTCGCCCAGGTCGGGCGGGTGCGTCGGGGGATGTCCCCGGACGACGTAGGTCGGGCGGGCGCGGGCCGTGTGCCCGGATGTGCAAGTGGTTCCGCGTACTTGAGCAGGAGCGCTCGAGCAGTACGCGGCAGACGATTTCTTGGGTGTACGGGGAGCGGTTGCGTGAAGATCCAGGAGCGTACGGGGGCGGGCGCGGGGCGTTCCGCGGCTCCGGTTCAGCCGGCGGTCGGTGACCGGCTTCCCAGCCCTCCTCGCGAGCGCAAGCCGGCGCTGGCCGCGTTGGCGGTGCTGTTGATCCTGGTGGGCGCCCTGGGGGCGACGATGCTGGTGCTGCGGGCCGGGGACCGGGTCGAGGCCATCCAGCTGACGGCCGACATCAAGGCCGGCGAGTCCATCACCGACAACAACATCAAGTCCGTCATGGTGAACGACGACTCGGGCGCCGACTTCGTGCCGTGGGCCCAGCGCGAAACCCTGAAGAAGCTCCAGGCCAAGTCCACGATCTACAAGGGCACCGTCGTCGTCGGCCAGATGTTCGCCGGGAAGTCCGCCATGGAGCAGGGCAAGGCCACGGTCGGCGTCTCCCTCAAGGAGGGCCAGTTCCCGGCGGGCCTGGACTCCGGTGACAACGTCGCCGTCTACCACGTCGGCAGCAAGTCCTCCGGCAGCAGCGGACAGGGCGGCTCCTCCGGTTCGTCCGGTGGCGACAGCTCCCTGCTGGTCGAGCGCGCGGTGGTCGTGTCCGCCGACCGGGCGGCCGGTGACACCTTCAACAGCACCAACCTGCCCGTCACACTGACCGTCGACGCCGCCGACGCCCCGGCGCTGGCGCAGGCCGCGGCCCTCGGCGAGGTCGCCGTCGTTCTGATCCCCGGCAAGTAGAAGGCGACCGAAGCAGCCATGGCTCTCATCGCCCTCGCCGCCGACAAGGGTTCCCCCGGCGTCACCACCGCGGCCGTCGCCCTCGCGGCGGTCTGGCCGCGCCGGGTCCTGCTCGCCGAGACCGACCCGGCGGGCGGCGACCTGGTGTACCGGTCCGCCGCCGCGCACGGTGGGCCGCTGAACCCGAACACCGGCATGCTGTCGATCGCCGCCACCGCGCGGCGCGGCCTCGTGCCCGACCAGCTGTGGGACCACGTCCAGCCCCTGAGCGGCGGCCTCGAGGTCATCGTCGGACTCGGCATCTCCGAGCAGGCCGCCGGACTCGCCGGCCTGTGGCCCACCCTCGGGCGGGCCTTCGCCTCGCTCGCCGACTCCCCGAACGCGCCCGCCGACGTCATCGCCGACTGCGGCCGCGTCAGCGGCGACTCCCCGGCCACGGAGCTGTTCCCGCACGCCTCCCTGGTGCTGCTGGTCTCGCGTACCGAGCCGGAGGCCATCGCCCGCGTCCGTGACCGGGCCGCAGCCCTGACCGCGAAGCTGCACGGCGGTCCACGCGGTGCCGGGAGCCTCGGCATGCCGGTGATCGGTGTCGTCCTCGTCGCCGACACGAACAACGCCGGCAAGCTCGCGAGCCAGGTCAACGACATGCTCGTACACGCCCAGACCGGCGCCCGCGTCCTCGGCACCATCGCCGACGACCCCTCCGGCGCCGACCAGTTGGCGGGACGCAGGCGCGGCCGGCTGGAGAAGTCCCTGCTCATCCGGTCCACCCGCAAGGTCACCTCGGACCTGTACCAGCAGTTCGGCGCCGCCTGGTCCGTACCGACCGGACCCGCCGGCACCGACCTGAACGGCCACGCGGGGGCCGGCCGATGACCGCTGTCGACCACTCGTTGGTCAAGCGGTTCCGTCAGGACGCCGGCGACCGCATCGCTGAGCAGCGCCGTCAGGACCAGGTCAGCGGCGTCACGCCGATGTCGACCGAGGACGAGCGGCAGTACGCGCGCGCCGTCATCGCGCAGATCCTGGAGGAGTACGCCCGCGCCGAGATCAACGCCGGGCGCACCCCGCTGGACGCGGAGACGGAGGAGGCGTACGCCGCCGCCGTGCACGCCGCCCTGTTCGGCGTCGGGCGGCTCCAGCCCCTCCTCGACGACCCCGAGGTCGAGAACATCGACATCAACGGCTGCGACCACGTCTTCGTCGGCTACTCCGACGGCCGCGAGGTGCGCGGCGAGCCGGTCGCCGAGACCGACGAGGAGCTCATCGAGCTGATCCAGATCCTCGGCGCCTACTCGGGCCTGTCCTCGCGCCCCTTCGACTCCGCCAACCCGCAGCTGGACCTGAGGCTGCCGGACGGTTCGCGTCTGTCGGCGGTGATGGACGTCGCCCGGCGCCCGGCGCTGTCCATCCGCCGCGCCCGCATGGGCAAGGTCTTCATCTCCGACCTGGTCGGCAACGGCACCCTCACCCCCGAGCTCGGGCACTTCCTGGCCTGCGCGGTCCGCGCCCGCAAGAACATCATGATCGCGGGTGCCACCAACGCCGGTAAGACCACGCTGTTGCGCGCCCTCGCCAACGAGATCCCGCCGCACGAGCGGCTGATCACGGTCGAACGGGCGCTGGAGCTCGGTCTCGACTCCTTCCCCGAACTCCATCCCAATGTAGTGGCGTTCGAGGAGCGGCTGCCCAACTCCGAGGGACAGGGCGCCATCAGCATGGCGGAACTGGTCCGCCGTTCCCTCCGTATGAACCCCTCCCGCGTCATCGTCGGTGAGGTGCTCGGCGACGAGATCGTGACCATGCTCAACGCGATGTCCCAGGGCAACGACGGCTCGCTCTCCACGATCCACGCCAACAGCTCGCACGAGGTCTTCAACCGCATCTCGACGTACGCCCTGCAGGCGTCGGAGCGGCTGCCGATCGAGGCCAGCCAGATGCTGGTGGCCGGCGCCGTCAACTTCGTCGTCTTCATCCAGCGGCGCAACGACTACCAGAGCGGGGGACGTCTCCAGCGCATGGTCACCTCCGTCCGCGAGGTGAATGGCGTCGACGGCCGTGTGCTGTCCAGCGAGGTGTTCGCCGAGACGCCCGACGGCCGTGTCGTACCGCACGCCCCCATCGCCTGCCTGGAGGAACTCATCGCCTACGGCTACCGGCCCAACGGAACGTGGGGGTGACCCGATGACGACCGAACCGACCCGGCTCGCCGCACTCGACTCGCTCGGCTCCATGGGCGGCCTGTTCTCCACCACCGTCCTGTACGCGCTCGGCTGCGGCGTCGCCGTCGGCGGCGGCCTCGCCCTGCTCCTCGTCGCCGTACGCGGCCTGCCCGCCAAGCCCGAGCACGAGAAGCGGCAGGCGACCGAGCGGGCCAACGAACTGATCCGCTGGGTGGGCCGGCGCGGCTCGCTCGCGGCCATCGTCGGTCTCGTGGTGCTGCTCCTCACCCGCTGGGCGGTGCTCGGCATCGCGGCCGGCGTCCTCGTCTTCTTCTGGGACCGCCTCTTCGGCGGCGCCGCCGAAGAGCGTGCCGCCATGAAACGCGTGGAGGCCCTCGCCTCCTGGACGGAGTCGCTGCGCGACACCATCGCGGGCGCGGTCGGCCTGGAGCAGGCCATCCCGGCCTCGGCCCGCGCCGCCGCCCCGGTGCTGCGTCCGCACCTGGACGCCCTGGTGGACCGGCTGCGTTCCCGCACCCCGCTGCCCGACGCGCTCCAGCACCTCGCCGACGAGATCGACGACGCGTCGGCCGACATCATCGTCGCGGCGCTGATCCTCAACGCGCGGCTGCGCGGACCGGGTCTGCGCCAGGTCCTCGGCGCGCTCGCCAAGTCGGCCCGCGAGGAGGTCGACATGCGCCAGCGGGTGATGGCGCAGCGCGCCTCGACCCGCCGGTCGGTGCAGATCGTCGTGGCGGTGTCCGTGCTGTTCGTCCTCGGCCTGTCCCTCTTCAACCGGGACTTCGTGGAGCCGTACGGCTCGCCCGTCGGCCAGCTCGTCCTGGCCTGCGTGTGCGGCCTGTTCGCGCTGGGCTTCTGGTGGCTGCGCAAGCTGTCGACCATCGAGACGCCGGAACGCTTCCTGGTGCGGGACGGTTCCGACGTCCAGTTCGTGCGTCCCCGTACGTCGGACCGGACGGGCCGGCAGGGCCAGCCCGCGCAGCGGCTGCCGCAACCGTCACAGCCGTCGCGGGCGTCTGGTGACGAGGGGGTACGACGATGAACCTGACCATGCCGGTCCTGGTCGGTGCCGTCATCGGCCTGGGCGTCTACGCCCTGATCCGCGCCCTGATGCCGAGCAGACGGAGCCCGATCCAGCAGGTCGCCCGCATCGACGCGATGCGGGCGCGCGGAGCGGCGTACGAGTCGTCGTCGCGTACGGCGCAGGACACCGGCCGCCTCGGCACGCTGCGCGCCCAGGTCGGCGCGCGCGTCGCCGAGCTGTACCTCCAGCAGGGCTGGGAGCAGCGCTCGCTGCGCGCCGACCTGGCGGTGCTGGACCGCAGCTGGGAGAAGTTCCTGGCGACCAAGGTGCTGCTGGCCGTGGGCGGGCTGTTCTTCGGCCCGTTCCTGTTCGCGATCGTCTGGACGCTGGGCTTCAACGACAGCCCGATCATCCCGGTCTGGCTGGCCCTGCTCTGTGCGGCGATCTTCTTCTTCCTGCCCGACCTGGAGGTACGCCGGGACGCGGCCGACAAGCGGCGTGACCTGCGCCGCGTGATCGGTGCCTACCTGGACCTGGTGTCCATGAGCCTGGCCGGCGGCCGTGGTCTGCCCGAGGCCCTGATGGCCGCGGCGGAGGTGTCGGACGGCTGGGCGACCCATCGCATCCGCAACGCACTGGCCGACGCGCGCATCACCGGCATCAGCCAGTGGCAGGCGCTGGGCCAGCTCGGCGAGGACCTGGGCGTCGAGGAGCTGAAGGACCTCTCCGCCTCCCTGGCCCTGGTGGCCGACGACGGCGCCAAGGTCCGCGAGTCCCTCGCCTCCCGCGCCGAGACCATGCGGCACCGCGAGCTCGCCGAGATCGAGGGCAGCGCGGGTGAGAAGTCGCAGTCGATGCTCGTGGCCCAGCTCCTGCTGTGCGCCGGGTTCCTGGTGTTCCTGATCTATCCGGCGGCGATGCGGGTGTTTCAGGTGTGACGCTGCTCTTCCCACTCCGAGCCGCTTCCAGAATCTGATTCGAGAGGACAACTCACCATGAGCGTACGGAACGTCCGCACCGGCACCACGGGCATCGTGCCCGTCGACTTCCTGATCACCTTCCTGCGGGCCCGCGTGGACCGCGCCCGCTCCGGCGAGCTGGACCGCGGAGCGTCCGCGGTCGAGTGGGTCATCATCTCCGCGGTCGTCGTGGCGATCGTCGGCGTGGTGGCCGCCATCATCAACGCCGCGCTCAGCGAGGGCGCCAACAAGGTCGGCGACTGCATCAAGGGCGCGGACGCGGGCAGCACCTGCTGATCCGCCGATCTGCTGATCGCACCAGGCGCGACGAACGGGGTTGACGGGGATGCCGGGCACCATGCTGAGACGGGTGCGCCGCAGGGTGGAGACCGCACGTGAGGCGGCGGTCACCCGCGGCGACTCCGGCATGACCGCGATCGAGTTCGTCCTGCTCACGCCGGTCCTGTTCTTCATGATCTTCGCGACGGTGCAGTTCGGGCTGTACTTCTTCGCCGATCACGTGGCCCAGGCGGCGGCCCAGGCGGGCGCGCGCAAGGCCCGCGCGACGGCGCACGACCAGCCCGGCGGCTGGCGGGGCGAGGCGCGGGACGTGGTCGACAGCTACATCAGCCAGCTCGGCCCGCAACTGGTCCTCTCCCCGGACGTGAAGACGCTCCAGCCGGAGCAGGACACGGTCGGCGTGGAGATCACGGCCCGCATCCCGACGGTCTTCCCGGGCCTGGACCTGACGGTGCACGCGCAGTCGATGGGCCCGGTGGAACGGTTCGTGCAGGAGGGGGAGAACTAGATGGGCCTCTCCCGCGCCCGGGCCTGCCTCCCAGCCCGCCTACGGCGGGACGGCGACTCCGGCCTGTCCACCATCGAGGTGGTGATCCTCGCCCCGGTGATGATCCTTTTCATCCTGGTCCTGGTGGCCTTCGGCCAGCTGGTCGACGGCCGCGGCGCGCTCGACGGCGCGGCGCGGGACGCGGCCCGCGCGGGCTCGATCCAGAAGGACCACGGCACGGCCGTCGCGGAGGCGAGGAAGGCAGCCGAAGCTAACCTGGAGGACGTCTGCTCAGGCCCGGTGTCGGTGGTCCAGAAGAGCGCGGGATTCGAGCCGGACACGCTCTTCACGGTCGAGGTGAGCTGCGAGGTGCGTGGCCTGGCGATGATCGGCCTCGACATCCCCACCACCCTCTCGGCGAGCTTCAGCTCCCCGCTGGACCCGTACCGGAGGACGGCGTGAGGTCTGTCGTACGCACGTGGCTCACGGACCGGCGCACCCGCCTGGACGACCGCGGCTCCGGCGCCGGCGCGGTCATCGTCTTCGCCCTGGTCTTCCTCTCCCTCACGGCCTTCGTCATCGACGGCGGCATGTCCATCTCCAAGCGCGAACGCGCCGCCGACATCGCCGAACAGGCCGCCCGCTACGCCGCCCAGGACATCGACCGCGAGGCCCTCTACGACGACGTGGGCGGCCCCGCACCCATCAACTACGAGAACTGCGACGCGAGGGTCAAGGCCTTCGCCGCGGAGATGGACATGGCCGGCCAAGACATCGCCGCGACCCACTGCGTGACGGCCGACGCCGCCCAGGTGCAGGTCGAGGTCCAGCTCACCTACTCCCCGGTCTTCACGGGCGTGTTCTACGGCGGCGACGTGGTCGTCCACGGGCAGGCGGTGGCGGAGAACGAGGTGGGGTGACCGATGCCGCCACTCTCCCTCCCTTCCTGTCCCCCCACCCTCACCAACGGAGGTACGACTCCCATGCGCACACGCACGACCACTGCCACCACGGCCGCCGCCCTGACGACGGCGGTCGCCCTCCTGCTGTCCGGCTGCGGCGGCTCCGAGACCGAGGACTCGGGGAAGGACAAGATCGCGGGGGCGGACACGGGGGCTTCGGCGTCCGCTTCTCCGTCCGCCTCGTCCTCGGCCGACACCGTCGAGCGGCCGGAGATCAAGCTGCCGAAGGACATCGAGAACGTCTTCGAGGGCGGCTCGACGGGCGACGTGAAGAAGGACGCGGTCCTGGCGGACAACGAGAGGCGGGTCAACTCGATCGACGAGGCGATCGTCGTCGACGCGGCAGAACACCCGGCGCTCGAGTTCTACTCGAAGGGCGATGCCCTCATGTCAGCGGCGACCTACGTCAAGTCCTTCTACGACAACGACCGCAGCTTCACGGGCAAGACCCGCTACTACGACCGTGAGGTCACGTTCGCGAAGGACGGATCGGCGACGGTCACGTACTGCGTGGACGGGACAGCTACGTACCCGAAGGACCGTAAGACGGGCAAGGTGGACAGGTCGGTGAAGGCGTCGCCGAGCGACTACGTCTTCTACAACACCAGGCTGGAACAGAACGCCGAAGGCGTTTGGCAGACCACGAGCGTGTCATCGACCGAGGCGGCGAAGAGGTGCATGTGATGCGTCCTACGGCCTCCCGGCGTTTCCTCCTCGTCCCCGTCCTGGCCCTCGCGGTGAGCGCCGTGCCGTCCGTCGCGGTCGCTGGTGGTGGCCGCGATGCCGGAGGTGGTACGGAGGGCAGTTCCAGCGGGTCCGCCCAGGACGGGGTCATCAGGGCGGAGACCAAGGTCACGACCAGTGTGAACGGCAGTTCCCAGCGGACGACTACGGGGACACTCAGCCCGGAGAACAGCAACTGGACGCCGCCGGCCTGCTGGTACGAGCCCGCCTTCTCGCCCAAGGAGATCGAGAAGACCGTGAAGCTGTGGCGGAGCATCGACGGTCTGCCGTTCCTCAGTGGCATAGGGGACTTCGTCGGTGACTCGCTGGACGCTTACTACAAGGATGGCGACCCCTATAAGAACTACAACCTCGACAAAGAGGGCAAGGGGATGTTCTGGGCGGCGGTCAAGAACCCCAACCGCAAGGACGACCCGGCGGCCAACTCCTGCAACAAGCAGCCGTTCTGGGTGGACGAGGGCGCTGTCCCCGATGAGCCCCTCGCCCTGACCCCCAAGGTCCTCGCCGAGTACGCCTACGACGAACTCCCCGTCCCGGACACCGAGATCACGATGGCCCCCGCCGGGACCACGAAGGTGAACCTGCCCACCTGGGTCTGGCTCGACAAGGCCAGGTTCAAGAAGATCTCGGTCACCGCCAGCCTCCCGGGTACGGGGCTGTCCGCGACCACCACCGCCGAACCGGTCTCCCTGCACATCGACCCGGGCACGAGCGACGCCCGGACGTACCCCGCCTCGGGCGAATGCGGGATCAACGCCGACGGCAGCATCGGCGAACCGTACGAGAAGGGCAGGGCGAACGACACCCCGCCCTGCGGCGTCACCTATCTGCGTGCGTCCGGCTCGGACGGCTCGTACCCCCTGCAGGCCACCGTCACATGGCAGATCACCTGGACGAGCACCACCGGCGAGGGCGGCGACCTCCCCGACGGCACGTTCGGCGCCACGCAGGACGTGACGGTGCAGGAGATCCAGTCGGTGAACCGCTGAGCCGGGCGGCCGGGACGCCGGGGGAAGGTGAAACCCAGCCCTGCCCGTGACGTGCCTACTTCTCGCCGCTGCCCTTCCCGTCCCGCCTGTCCTCCGTCTTCACAGCGTCGTTGACCTTCTTGGTGAGGTCGTCGTCCAGCTTCTTGAACTCCCGGACCACGGCGTCCGACATGTCGGCGAGGGCGTCGAGCTGCTGGGAGATGTCCTCGCGGCCGTCCTCCCAGTTCGACTCGAAGTCACCGAGGGCGTCGTTGACGCTGCCGTCGCCGATGGCGTCCTTGTACGACTCGAAGAGCTTCTTGGTGTGGTTCAGCCGTGTCTTCAGCGACCGGAGCCGGCGCCCGTAGTCCTCCATCTCCGACAGCGGCAGCGCGAGGTCGCTCTTGCCCTGGCCCATGGCCTGAAGCCCCCAACCTGTCAGGCCAAACGGAAGGTACTGGTCACGGCGTCGAAGATGTCGTGGAAGGCCTCGGCGAGGTCCAGTACCGGGCTGGCCCCGGAGACGAGGACCACCTGGTCGGTGGTTCCCGGGACGGGGATGTACGTCTGGGTCAGCACCATGCGCAGCGTACGGCTGTCGCCCAGCGCGACGGGTACATCCTCGATGCCGTAGGTCCGCGCGGCCGTGCCCACGTCCGGGATGTCCACGGTCGTGACCTTGCGCCAGGCGTCCCCGTCACGGCGAGGGGTGATCGTACGCAGGCTCTCGGCGATGGCACGGGGGTCGGTGGACAGGGCGACGCCCTGCTTGTTCCTGGCGCCGAGGACGGACACGGTGACGGTCGCGGAGAGCGGGACGCCGTCGAAGTTCTCGGCCATGCAGCCCAGGTAGATCGCGCCGGAGTCATGGGCGTCCTTCGCCATCTTGCGAAGCATGGCCGTCACTTCGGCGCGGTACGGGGCGAGGTCGGAGAACTCACGGACGCGCTCGTCGACGAGGCCACGGATGGTCGCCTCGCGGCCTTCCGGACGGATGTCGAACTCCCACCACGAGTCGGGGACCGCCAGCGACACACCGACGGGCGCCGGCGCCGTCGGGGGGCTCGGTTCCTCCTCGGGGTCCTGCGCGGAAGCGCGGTGAGAACCGTCGGCCGCGGGCAGCCAGTCCCACGCGTCCTCGGAGCGTTCGGAGGGGACCGCGCTGGTGGTGAAGGACAGGGGAAGGGCCAGCGCCGCCACACGCGACAGACTGTGCGGTGAGACGGGGACGCGGGCGCGCCCGTCCACCTGACCACTCAGATCAGCGGTTGATGGACTGGATCTCCTGGACTTCCATGTCCTGGGTCGTCTCGAAGGTGCCGTCCGGCAGGTCGCCCTGGGCCCCGCCCGTACCCTCCCAGGAGATTTCCCAGGTGATCGAGGCCTTCAGCTGGTACGGCTCGCCGCTGGAGGCGCGGAGGTAGCGGATGCCGCAGGGCGGGGTCTCGTCGGCCTTGCCCTGCGTGTACGGCGTACCGATCGAGCCGTCGGCGTTGATCTCGCAGTCGCCGGAGGCGGGGAAGGTCTCCGCGTCGGCCGTGCCGGGCTCCAGGTGGAGGGCGACGGGTTTCGCGGTCGTCTCCGCCCACAGGCCGGTGTTGGGGAGCTCGGCGCGGACCTTGACCTCCTTGAAGGTGCCCTTGTCCAGCCAGACCCAGGTCGGGAGATTGACGGTGGACTTGGCCTCGGGCTTCAGCTCCACCTCGGTCTTGGGTACGTCGATCTGGTCGTACGCGTAGGCGGCGAGCGTCTCGGGAGTGGGGGCGTGTTCGTCGTCCGGGATCGTGCCGGCGTCCTGCCAGAACATGATGCGGCCGCAGCCCCAGGCCTTCGGGTCGTGCTCGTGGCCCTTGCGGACCACGCTGCGCCAGAACATCCCGTCCTTGCCGACGTTGTAGTCCTTGTAGCCCTTGGCCATGGTGTTCTTGGACGAGTTGATGTCGAAGTTGTCCTGCTCCTCGCCCTCCTCGTAGTGGTCCACGAAGATTCCCGAGGTCCAGAACTCATGGGCGTTCACGGCGCCCAGGCCGCCGTTCTTCTTCAGGTCCGCGACCGCGGCCTTCAGCTGTTCCGGGGTGAACACCGGCTCGTACCAGCAGACGGGCGGTTCCCAGTTGGGGTCGACGGAGGTCAGGTCCTCCATGGAGCCGCTGCCTGTTCGACCGTCTGGATAGGTGACCTGAATCCTGGACTGGGAGACCGAGGCCAGCAGGGTGCGGCCGTTCGTCCCACCCTGTTGCTCGTCGCTGCCGCCCGCCGGCGGCGTGGTGCCACCCACGGGTTTGTCGGCATGGGCCACGCCCGCGGTCCACAGCACGGAGCTCGCGGCCAGTGCTACCACCCAACCTGCACGGCCGGGAGCGATCAGCTGCGGCATTCTGCGGCTTTCCCCTCGACGGTGATCTGCTGGGCCCGCCACACCGGAGAGTCCTGCTGGGAGGCCATGAGGATGCTGAACTTCTGGTAACTGGCGAGGCTCTCCTCGGTTCGATGGACCTTTCCGGTCTTCACCTCCTTGCCAAAGGCCTTGGACTGGTCCTCGCAGAACGTGACGAGGATCGACTTGGCCTTCTGCGCCTCGCCGACCGAGCTGGTCTCCGCCTGGTAGTAGCGGTCCTCACCGGTGAGGGTCCAGCCGCCGTCCACGTACTCCTTGATCTGAGACTCGGCGTACCGAGCGGCCCCGGCCGCCGAGTAGAAGCCGTAAGCCGGATCCTTCGCGTCCTGCTCGGTGATGCCGTGGTTCAGCGCTCTGATGTAGTTGGCGGCGTCTTCCAGTGCTGCGGCCTGGTCCGCGTCCGACGGCTTCTCGAAGTCGAAGACCAGCTTCAGGTCCGCGGGAAGGCTCACGTCCGGCCGGTTCGCGACGGCCGCTTCCGACGCCGAAGCCGATGCCGAAGGGCTGCTCGCCCCCGTCTCCGCCCCCTTGATGTCGTCCGGCGAGGAGTCGTCGCTGCTTCCGCCGCAGGCGGTCAGGAGGAGGGTCGCCGCCGCGGTGAGGGTGGCGGCGGTGATGGTGAGGGCGCTGCTGCGGGCCACTTGTGTTCCCCCCGGGTACGACGCGTGTGACAGGGAACGAAGTTATCAGGGGGGCGGTGCAGGGGCCCTGGTCGGTTTCGGGGGATTGTGTGGGGGCGGAGGGGCGGCCGACGTAACCGGGCGAAGGGTGCAGAGCGGACGGAAGCCGCGATGTGGGGTTCCGCTGGTCCTTCAGCGCTGTCAGCGGTAGTCCATAAGATCTCTGTAGGCTCAGCACACCCCTCATATCGGATGCCCCAGCCATCCTGGCAGTCCCAGCCGACCTTCGTACACGCCCACACACGACCCAGGACTCCGCCCATGCCGCGACGCCGCACCTCAAGCTCCTCAAGCTCGACGGCTCCCTCGGCTCCCCGGAACCGGACGCCTCAACCGGTGCGGGTGCGGCGGCGGTCGTTCGGGGACTTCGTCAAGGCGTTCCTCGCCTTCGTCGTGCTGCTCGTGCTCGTGGCCGGGGTGCCCCTCGCGCTGGCCACGCAGATCGGCTGGCCGCTGCCGGACGGTGCGCCCGGCCTGGACTGGCTGCAGCGTGAGATCACCGTCCAGACCTTCCTGCACATCCTGACCGTCGTGGTCTGGTTCGCGTGGGCCCAGTTCACCGCCTGCGTGCTCATCGAGGTCAAGGCCGCGCTGTCCGGCGTCGGGGTGCCGGGGCGGGTGCCGGGGGCCGGGCCCAGTCAGTTGCTGGCCCGGCAGCTCGTCGCCGCCCTGCTGCTCGTCGGCGCCACCGCGGCCAGCCTCACGCCGGGGCTGTCGCAGCTCGGGCAGAGCCTGGAGGGCAACCAGAGGCCGTCCGTCGCCGCGGCCCAGCAGACGCCGGGACTCTTCACCCAGCAGCAGGAGTCGGCCGCCGGCGCCGCGAGCGCCCTCGCCGAGCAGGCCGGACAGGCGGCGGCCCGCGCCGACGGTGGCTCCGCCGCGCACGGCGACACGAAGTACTACCGGATCCAGCCGCCGGAGGGGCGCCACCACGACTCCCTCTGGGAGATCGCCGACCGGCACCTCGGTGACGGGCGCCGGTACAAGGAGATATTCGAGCTCAACAAGGACCGTGTGCAGCCGGACGGGTCCAAGCTGTCCGAGGCCAGCCTCATCCGGCCCGGGTGGATCATGGAGATGCCCGGTGACGCGCGCGGCGGCGAGCTCGTCGAGATGCCCGACGAGGCGCCGAAGGTGTCCGAGCAGGTGCGGCAGCAGATCCACGACTACGCGCGGACGGGCGACCAGGCGCAGGGTGGCGGCGGAGCCGCAGGCGGCGACGCTCGCGTGTCCCTTCCCGAGCAGCGGCCCGCCCCCGTCACGCCCGCGCGGCCGGCCCCCGCTCCCAGCACCGGGCAGGAACACTCCGCCACCCCCGCCGAGGCCGGGCACTCCTTCGGGCTGCCCGAGGCCCTGCTCACCGCTCCTCTCCTCGCCGCCGGTCTCCTCGGTGCCCTCGGCCGTCGGCGCCGCCAGGCGCTGTGGCAGTCGGCGCTCGGCAGCGTCGGCGGGCGGCGCGGCATGGAGCCGCCCACGCCGACCGGTGACGCCCAGGACGTGCAGGACGCGCTGCTCGTCGGCGCCGACCCCGAGGGCGTACGCCTGCTGGACCGGTCGCTGCGCGGGCTGTCCGCCGCCCTCGCCGCCGAGTCGCGCCCGCTGCCCGTCGTCTACGCGGCCTGGATGAGCGGCGACGGCGACCTGCACCTCCAGCTCGCGCAGCCGGCCGGGAAGCCGCCGGCGCCCTGGCAGTCCGGGCAGAACCAGACCTTCTGGCTGCTGGCCCGCGCCGACGCCGAGCGGTACGACGACGCCGACACGGCCGCGCCGTACCCCGGGCTCGTCAGCCTCGGCACCATGGACGACTCCCGGCTGCTGCTCAACCTGGAGGCGGTGCCCGGCCTCGTCTCGCTCAGCGGCGCGGAGGCCGACCGGGCCGCCGTGTTCGCGTCGGTCGCCGCCGAGCTGGCCACCAACGGCTGGTCGGACCGTATGACCATCACTCTGGTCGGGTTCGGGGAGGACCTCACGCCCCTCGCGCCCAACCGGATCCGCCACCTCGACGGGTTCGAGGACCTCTTCGAGACCATGTCCGCCGAGACCCGGCAGCGGCGCGGCGCGCTCGGCGCCGCCGGGCACGACTCCGTCCTCACCGGCCGCACCGGGCCCGCCCAGCACACGCGGTGGGCGCCGCACCTCGTCCTGCTGGCCGCCCAGCCGTCCGACGAGGACGCCCTGCGGCTCGCCGAACTCGCCTCCGACGCCGGCCGCCTCGGCATCGGGTACCTCGTCGGCACCGCAGGCGGCGAGCTGCCCGGCGCCGCCTGGGAGATGGAGATCACCGGCGAGGGCAAGCTGCTCGCCCCGCTCCTCGGGCTGGAGCTGGAGGCCCAGTTGCTGCCGGCCGCGCAGCAGCGGGCCGTCGTCGAGTTGTTCACCGACGCCGACCCCGGGCACGGACCCGGCGGGCCCGGCGGACCGGCCAACACCCCTCCGTTCCTCGTGGACATCAGCGAACAGGGGCGGCCCGCGGTCTACGCGCGCCTCGTCGGGTCGTACGAGATCATCGGCCTGGACGCCCCCGACGACGACCGCAGCGCCCAGCTCCACGAGGCGCTCGCGCTGCTCCTGCTGCACCGTGAGGGCGTCCACCCGCGCGTGCTGTCCTCCGCGCTGTGGCCGCGCGGTGTGACGGCGGACGTGCGCGACGCGCTGCTGGAGCGGCTGCGGGTCTGGCTGGGCACCGATCCCGACGGCACGCCGAGGCTCGGCACCGACGCCACCGGGCGGCTCACCCTCGCCAAGTCCGTCGTCTCCGACCTGGACGTACTGCGCTCCCTCTACTACGAGGCCACGCAGGGCCGGGGCGTCGACAGCCGCCAGGTACGCGGTCGGCTGCTCACCGACGCGCTGGTGCTGGTGCGCGGGCCGCTGCTCGCCGACCGGCCCGAGGGCCGCTACCGCTGGCTCACCCACGAGATCGTCGACGCCCAGCTCCCGCTGCTGGTCGCGGACACCGGGCTGGCGCTCTCCGAGTTCCACCTGGAGAAGAACCGCGCGGAGAAGGCCATCGAGGCGCTGAACGCGGCCCTGCGCACGGCGCCCGCCGACGAGCGCCTGTGGCACGAGCTGCTGCGCGCCACGCACGCCACCGGCGACACCGACCGGCTCAGCGCCCTCGCCGCCGACCTCATCGACCGCAGCGGGGCGCGCGGCCTCCCGCCGCGCACCGAGGCCCTGCTCGACGAGCTGCTGCCGACCTGGCGCGACGGCGTCGCGGCCGCCGGATGAGTCCCGCTCCCGACCTCGGCCTCGACCTCGACCTCCTCGCCGTCGCCGTCGCCGTGGCGTGGGGCGCGGCGGCGGGGGCGCTGCTGCCGCGGGCCGCCTACCGCTTCTCCGCCCCCGCGGGGGAGGCGTGGCACGAGCGTTGCCCGCGAACGCACCCCGTCCGGGGCTGGCTCGGGCGGGCACGGTGCGGGCGGTGTCCGGCCGACGAGGCGCCGTACGGCCCCCGCTCCGCCGTGCTCGCCACCGTCACCGCCCTCGTCTGCGCCGCCCTCGCCGCCGCCACCGGCACCCGGCCCGAGCTGGCCGTCTGGCTGCTGCTCGCGCCGGCCGGCGTGCTCCTGGCCGTCGTCGACCTGCGGGTACGGCGGCTGCCCGACCCCCTCACCCTGCCGCTCGCCGGCGCCGCACTCGCCCTCCTCGGCCTCACCGCCCTCGTGCCCGAGCACGCCGGGGAGTGGACCACCGCCGTGCTGGGCGCCCTCGCCCTCGGCGGCGGCTACTGCGTGCTGTTCCTCGTCAACCCCGCCGGCATGGGCTTCGGCGACGTCAAGCTCGCGCTGAGCGCCGGTGCCGTCCTCGGCTGGTACGGCTGGCCGACGGTGATGCTCGGCACCTTCGCCGGGTTCCTGCTCGGCGCGCTCTACGGCGGAGCCCTCGTCGTCGCCCGGCGGGCGGGGCGCAGGACGGCCATCCCGTTCGGTCCGTTCCTGATCGCGGGCGCCTTCCTCGGCGTCCTCGCGGGGGCCTACGCGGCCTGACGGCGACCTGGGAATACGGCTGGCGTACGCTGGTCGCGTCCGTCCACAACCCTTACGAACCTTGCGAAAGGGACGCCGGTGACCGAGAAGGCCGACCTTCAGCCCATCCTCGACCGCGCCGCCGCCGGTGGGCGGATCACCCCCGAAGAGGCGCTCGCCCTCTACCGCGACGCCCCGCTGCACGCGCTGGGCGCCGCCGCCGACGCCGTACGCAGGCGGCGGTACGCCGGTACGGAGCACATCGCGACGTACATCATCGAGCGCAACATCAACTACACGAACGTGTGCGTCACGGCGTGCCGGTTCTGCGCCTTCTACGCCGCGCCCAAGGACACCGCCAAGGGATGGACCCGCGACCTCGACGACATCCTGCGCCGCTGCGCGGAGACCGTCGAGCTGGGCGGCACGCAGATCATGTTCCAGGGCGGTCACCACCCGGACTACGGCGTCGAGTACTACGAGAAGCACTTCGCCGCCATCAAGAAGGAGTTCCCCCAGCTCGTCATCCACAGCCTGGGGGCGAGCGAGGTCGAGCACATGGCCCGGATCTCGAAGGTGTCGGTCGAGGAGGCCATCACCCGGATCCACGCGGCCGGGCTCGACTCCTTCGCCGGTGCCGGCGCCGAGCTGCTGCCCGAGCGTCCGCGCAAGGCCATCGCGCCGCTGAAGGAGTCCGGCGAGCGCTGGCTGGAGATCATGGAGATCGCGCACGGCCTGGGCGTCGAGTCGACCTCCACCATGCTGATGGGCACCGGCGAGACCAACGCCGAACGCATCGAGCACCTGCGGATGATCCGGGACGTGCAGGACCGCACCGGCGGCTTCCGCGCCTTCATCCCGTACACCTACCAGCCCGAGAACAACCACCTGAAGGGCCGCACCCAGGCCACGCTCTTCGAGTACCTGCGGATGATCGCCATCGCCCGCCTCTTCCTCGACAACGTCGCCCACATCCAGGGCTCGTGGCTGACCACGGGCAAGGAGGTCGGCCAGCTCTCCCTGCACTACGGCGCCGACGACCTCGGCTCGATCATGCTGGAGGAGAACGTCGTGTCGTCGGCCGGTGCCAGGCACCGCTCCAACCGGCTGGAGATCATCGACCTGATCCGCAAGGCGGGACGCGTCCCGGCGCAGCGCGCCACGACGTACGAGCACCTCGTCGTGCACGACGACCCGGCGAACGACCCCGTCGACGAGCGGGTCGTCTCCCACATCTCGTCCACGGCGATCGAGGGCGGTACGGCTCACCCCGAGCTGAAGCTGCTCGCCTCCAACTGAACCGGTAGCGAGCCGAGTTGGAGACCATTCACGCGGCGGAAGAGGTCCGGCTCAGCTGGAGCTCGGAGCCGATCAGGGACGGTGCCGTCGTGGTGGGACGGGACCGGATCGGGGACGTCGGGACCCTCGCGGAGCTGCGCGAGCGGTTCCCGGGGGCGCGCGTACGCAGATGGCCGGGCGTTCTCGGCCCCGCCCGCGTCCACGAGGGCCCGCTGCCGGACGCGCCCACGCCTCGCGAGCGCGTCCACGAGGTGCTGAAGCTGGGTGCCGTGGTGGTGCTGGAGGAACACGCCGGCACACCCGAACTCCGCGCGGCAGCCGAGCGCAACGGCGTCGTGGTGTGGCCCGAGGCGCCGTCGCCGCCCTGGGAGCCCGCGATCCGCCGGACCGGCCGTGCCGACCTCGCCGTCCTCGACGAGACCGGCGCGTGCATCGCGACCGTCTGCGCGGGACGCCTGGTGCACCGGCGACGCTGAGCGCGCGTCCTGCCGAGTGGCGGGAGTGACGGGCGGGGTGGTCGGCTGTCGGTCGTGCTCCGGTCGCGGAAGAGGCCGCGGCCCGTGCCGTGAGCCCGTCCGCGGCGACGGGGGCACGGGCTGCAACAATGGGCCCGTGACCCGCGCTTCCCTGAACAAGCAGCCGCACGAAGTCGCCTCGATGTTCGACCACGTCGCGGAACGGTACGACCTGACGAACGCCGTGCTGTCGCTCGGCCAGGACCGGGCGTGGCGCAAGGCGGTCGCCCGGGCCGTCGACGCCCGTCCCGCGCAGAAGGTCCTGGACCTCGCGGCCGGCACGGCGACCTCCTCGATGCCCTTCGCCCGCACCGGCGCCTACGTCGTGCCCTGCGACTTCTCCCTCGGCATGCTCCAGGTCGGCAAGGAGCGGCACGCCTGGCTGCCGTTCACCGCGGGCGACGCGACGCGGCTGCCGTTCAAGGACGACGTCTTCGACGCCGTCACCATCTCCTTCGGGCTGCGCAACGTGCAGGACACGGACGCGGCGCTGCGCGAGATGTACCGGGTGACGCGGCCCGGCGGCCGGGTCGTCATCTGCGAGTTCTCGCACCCGACCTGGGCGCCGTTCCGCACCGTCTACACCGAGTACCTGATGCGCGCCCTGCCGCCGGTGGCCCGCGCGGTGTCGTCCAACCCCGACGCGTACGTCTACCTCGCCGAGTCCATCCGCGCCTGGCCGGACCAGCGGGCGCTCGCGGAGCGGCTGCGCAAGGCCGGCTGGTCGAGGGTGGCCCACCGGAACCTGACGGGCGGCGTGGTGGCGCTGCACCGGGGCTTCAAGGAGAGCTGAGCCCGACGCCGGGGCGGGCGCGGCGGCGCCCCGCCCCGGCGAGCTCCCGCCGGACTCCACCCGCACTCCGCCCGGATCGAGGACGGCCCTCGCCGTCCTCGTCCTCGTCCTCCTCGCCCTCCCCGAAGCCGGACCGCCCGGACTCCGCCCGAAGCGTCGGGCGGCCTACGGCGACGGACGCCCGCTCTCCGTCACAGCGCGAGCCGGTAGCAGTGCCCCTCCTGGCTGGACGTCGGGATGGTGAAGACCTCGGCGAGCCGCATGCCCAGCCGCTCGGCGACCGCTATGGACCGCGCGTTGCGGGCGTTGACCATCGCGACCACCTCCGCGACGCCGGCCGCGCGCACCCGCTCCAGCGTCTGCCGGGCCGCCGCCGTGGCGTACCCCTTGCCCCAGTACGCCCGGCCGAGTCGCCAGCCGATCTCGATCTCGCCCCTGGGCCCCCAGTCCCGCGGCCACGGCTGGGCGCCGGTGAAGCCCATGACCCGGTCGTCCTCGTCCACCATGGTCCACAGGCAGAAGCCGTGCTCGGCGTCGTGCCGGCGCTGGCGGGCGGTGAGCTCCTCGTAGACGGACAGCTCCGCGGACCTCCCGCCATGGAACTCCATCACGTCCGGGTCGTCGAAGACCCGGTGCCAGGCGACGGCGTCCTCATCGGTGGGGACGCGCAGCCTTACTACAGGCAGAGCTCGGTTCACTGGGCAGCCCTTCAGCCGGGTGATCGGTGACGCTGAATAGACTGCCCGTGTCCAGTGCCCGTCGGCACCACATTTCGAACTCTGGGGAGATCCCGCCGTGACCGAGCCCCTCTCCGACAACACCGCCGATGTGATCGTCGTGGGCGCGGGGCCAGCCGGCTCCACCACCGCCTACCACCTGGCCAAGGCAGGGCTCGACGTCCTCCTGCTGGAGAAGACCGCCTTCCCCCGGGAGAAGGTCTGCGGTGACGGCCTCACCCCGCGCGCGGTCAAGCAGCTCGTGGCCATGGGCATCGACATCTCCGAGGAGGCCGGCTGGCTGCGCAACAAGGGCCTGCGCATCATCGGCGGCGGCACCCGGCTCCAGCTGGACTGGCCGGATCTGGCCTCCTTCCCCGACTACGGACTCGTCCGCAAGCGCGACGACTTCGACGAGCAGCTCGCCCGGCAGGCCCAGAAGGCCGGTGCCCGGCTGTACGAGCGCTGCAACGTCGGCGCCCCCGTCGTGGACGACCGCACGGGCCGCATCACCGGTGTGCACGCCAAGCTGGGCGAGGAGAAGCGGGAGGTCACCTTCCACGCCCCGCTGGTCGTGGCCGCCGACGGCAACTCCACCCGCCTCTCCCTCGCGATGGGCCTGCACCGCCGCGAGGACCGTCCGATGGGCGTCGCGGTCCGCACGTACTTCACCTCGCCCCGCCACGATGACGACTACCTCGAGTCCTGGCTGGAACTGTGGGACCGCCGCGGCCCCCAGGACCGCCTCCTGCCGGGTTACGGCTGGATCTTCGGCATGGGCGACGGGACGTCGAACGTCGGCCTGGGCGTGCTGAACACCTCCGCCTCCTTCAAGGAGCTCGACTGGCGCGAGATCCTCAAGGCCTGGTGCGCCTCCATGCCGGAGGACTGGGGTTACACCCCGGACAACATGACCGGCCCGATCCGCGGCGCGGCCCTGCCCATGGCCTTCAACCGCCAGCCCCACTACACGAGGGGCCTGCTGCTGGTCGGCGACGCCGGCGGTCTGGTGAACCCCTTCAACGGCGAGGGCATCGCCTACGCCATGGAGTCCGGCCAGATCGCCGCCGACGTCATCGTCCAGGCGCACGCGCGGGCCACGCCGGCCCAGCGCGAGGTCGCCCTGCAGCGCTACCCGCGCGTCCTGAAGGACACCTACGGCGGCTACTACACGCTGGGCCGCGCCTTCGTGAAGCTCATCGGTAACCCGAAGGTCATGCAGATCGCGGCCCAGCGCGGCCTGACCCACCCCGTCCTGATGAAGTTCACCCTGAAGATGCTCGCCAACCTGACGGACCCGACGGGCGGCGACGCGATGGACCGCATCATCAACGGACTGAGCAAGGTCGCGCCGAAGGCCTGATCAGTCGAGTGCCGCGGCGTTCCGGTCGAGTGCCGCGGTATTCCGGTCGAGTGCCGCGGCGTTGGCGGCCCGGCGCGCGAGGACCTCGTCCCGCCGGTCCGCCGACTGCCGCAGCGCCGCCTTCCGTTCCCGACGGGAGAGCCGGTCCAGGTAGACGTGCCCGTTCACGTGGTCGGTCTCGTGGGCGAGACAGCGCGCGAAGTAGCCGGTGCCCTCGACGACGAGCGGACCGCCGTCCTTGTCCAGGCCTCGCACGACGGCTCGGTCGGGCCGCGGTACGGGCATCGTGGCGCCCGGCACCGACAGGCACCCCTCGCCCTCGTCGAGCAGCCGCCGCGCGGTGGGCTCGAGGGGTTCCAGCACGGGATTGACCACGTGCCCGACATGGCGGACGCCGTGGTCGTCGGGGCAGTCGTACACGAACAGGCGCAGGCCGACGCCCACCTGATTCGCCGCCAGCCCGGCGCCCTCCGCGACGTACATCGTGCGGAACATGTCGTCGATGAGCGCGGCGAGGTCGGGTCCGAACTCGGTCACGTCCCGGCACGGCTTGTGCAGCACCTCTTCACCGACCTCGGTGACCCGGCGTACCACCCCGCGCCGGGCCTCCGGAGCCAGCGGCGGATACGAGGCGGTGGGCCGCCCCTGTACGAACACACTCGGCATGACGTTCTCTCCCTCGGCTCGTGGACGGGCCGGTGGGAACCGGCCCGCGCCGAGCTTGCCAGGAGACGCCGGAGTGGCGCGAGAGCGCGAAGGGCCGCAGCCCCCGAGCGGCTGCGGCCCTTCGTACGGATGTACCCGCGCTCTACAGCACGCGCACCGCGCCGCTCGGCGGGTCGTACGACAGCGGCTTCATGACGACGCCGGTGGCCGAGTTCTGCGCGCCGACGAACATACCGTCGCCGACGTAGACGCCCACGTGGTACGCGCTGCCCGCGCCGCCCCAGTACAGGATGTCGCCCGGCTGGAGGTTGCTCAGCGAGACCTGGGTGCCGGCGGTCGACTGGGCCTGGGAGACGCGCGGCAGGTCGATGTTGACCTGCTTGAAGGCGGCCTGCACCAGACCGGAGCAGTCCCAGGAGTTGGGGCCGGTGCCGCCGGAGACGTAGGCGTCGCCGATCTGGGCCTGCACGAAGGAGACGACCGCGGCGGCCGAACCGGTGGCCGTGGAGGTGCTGGTGCTGACGCTGCTGCCCGTGCTGCCGGTGCTGCGCGAGTTGTCCGTGCTGTCGGAGGAGCCGGTGTCCACCGAGGCGCTGAGGGTGGCGCGCTGGGCGCTGCGCGCGGCACGCTCGGCGGCCTTCTCGCGCGCGGCCTCCTGGGCCTTCTTCTTCGCCTCCTCGGCCTTCTTCTTGGCCTCGGCGAGGTCGGCCTTGGCCTTCTTGGCCGCCTGGGCGGCGGCGGCGTCGCGCTCGGCCTGCAGCTCGTAGCTGGCGGCGGCCTGCTGCGTGACGTCCGCGGACTGGGCCACCTGAGCGGCCAGGTCGGCCGTCAGGGTCGGCAGTTCGAGCGTCTGCGTCACCGGCTCGGCCGCGTTGGCCGAACCCGACGCCCCGGCCACTGCCAGGGTGCTGAGGACGCCACCGGCAACTCCGGCCCGCATCGCGATGGTCGACGCGCTGCGGCGGGGCTTCCGGTGGCTGCGTATGTGAGCGGTGTGGGACATAGGGACAACCGGTATCAGGACCTCCTGCATACCTTCAAGAAACGTGTGCTCCGCCACAGTTGTTCAGTGGGCCTTCGAATCCCGGGCGTGTCGCCTCTTATTGACGCCCTAACGGACATTGTGGACGGGCCGTAACCGGCCTGTGATCACGGCCTTTGATCGTTACGCCCGAATTGCCCTGCGCTTACCACTTGTTGGCACAGATGGCCAAGCCCGGTTTTGGGACGCCTCTCGCGAATGTGGCGCAGGTCACGGAACGGTCGGCCCGACGGGCGCGTCCCCCGCGCGAAGGCCGGCCCGGCCGGTGTTCCGTGGCGCTCGTGAACGCGTGCACGTGTCCACATCGCACCCTCGCGTCCCTCCGAGGTGTGAACGGGGTCCTCTACCAAGGGATCCCGTCCAGCACCAATTTGCATGCAAGGGAAGCATCTTGATATGGAGACGCCCGCCGGACATGCCCCCTGGCCAGCGGTGATGAACGAAAATGTCACCTCTGGTGATCAGCTGAACGCTTCTTGTGTGAAGATCACCGCTCATCCGACTTCATGATCCTTCGTCAGGTGGTGGAGATCACAAAGCTTGTGCAATACCCCGTGTCGCAGATCACAGAGTCACGGGCATAAGATGCGGAGCAGTTGGGCTTGTGACCTGCTTCACATGTTCGCGATCTTCGCCGGGACGAGCGGGGCTCGTGGTGCTGCTGGGGCGGTTGCAGGTCCGATGCAACCGCCAGCAGTCAGTGCCGACTGAGAGGAGCGAGGAGCGGTGAACGCGTATGCGCCCATCCTCGTACTGGGAGCCCTCGGGGCAGGCTTTGCGATCTTCTCCGTGGTCATGGCCACGCTGATCGGTCCGAAGCGGTACAACCGGGCGAAGCTCGAGGCCTACGAGTGCGGCATCGAGCCGACCCCCACGCCGGCCGGTGGCGGGCGCTTCCCCATCAAGTACTACCTGACGGCGATGCTCTTCATCATCTTCGATATCGAGATCGTCTTCCTCTACCCCTGGGCCGTCACCTTCGACGCCCTGGGGATTTTCGGGCTCGTGGAGATGCTGCTCTTCGTGCTCACCGTCTTCGTCGCGTACGCGTACGTATGGCGGCGCGGCGGCCTGGAATGGGACTGAGGGGCCTTTGACATGGGACTCGAAGAAAAACTGCCGAGCGGCTTCCTGCTCACCACCGTCGAGCAGGCCGCGGGCTGGGTGCGCAAGTCGTCCGTCTTCCCCGCCACCTTCGGCCTCGCCTGCTGCGCCATCGAGATGATGACCACCGGCGCCGGCCGCTACGACCTGGCGCGCTTCGGCATGGAGGTCTTCCGCGGCTCACCGCGGCAGGCGGACCTGATGATCGTGGCGGGCCGGGTCAGCCAGAAGATGGCGCCGGTGCTGCGGCAGGTCTACGACCAGATGCCGAACCCGAAATGGGTGATCTCCATGGGGGTCTGCGCCTCCTCGGGCGGCATGTTCAACAACTACGCGATCGTCCAGGGCGTCGACCACATCGTGCCGGTCGACATCTATCTCCCCGGCTGTCCGCCCCGGCCCGAGATGCTGATGGACGCCATCCTCAAGCTCCACCAGAAGATCCAGAGCTCCAAGCTCGGTGTGAACGCGGAGGAAGCGGCCCGCGAGGCGGAGGAGGCGGCGCTCAAGGCCCTGCCCACCATCGAGATGAAGGGGCTGCTGCGGTGAGCGACGCCGACAACACCAAGGGTGACGCGAACGGGGTGAACCCCGAGAAGGACCTGTCCGCGGAGAACCTCCCGGGCCAGCGCGGCCAGGGCGGTGAGGAGATCCGCGTCCAGCGCGGGATGTTCGGCGCCAACAACGGCGGCGACACCTCCGGCTACGGCGGACTGGTCCGCTCCGTCCGGCTGCCCGGGCCGGCGAGCAGGCCCTACGGCGGTCCGGGCGGCGCGGACGGGTACGGAGACTTCGACGAACTCGCCGACGAGCTCGAGGGCGCGCTGGAGGAGCAGGGACTCCTGCCGGACAACGCCATCGAGAAGACGGTCGTCGACCGCGGCGAGCTGACCTTCCACATCGAGCGCGAGCACCTGGTCCGCGTCGCCCGCACCCTGCGCGACGACCCGGCGCTGCGCTTCGAGCTGTGCACCGGCGTCAGCGGCGTCCACTACCCGAACGACAAGGGCCGCGAGCTGCACGCCGTCTACCACCTGCGCTCGATCACCCACAACCGGCTGATCCGCCTCGAAGTCAGCGCCCCCGACAGCGACCCGCACATCCCGTCGCTGGTCTCCGTCTACCCGACGAACGACTGGCACGAGCGCGAGACGTACGACTTCTTCGGCATCGTCTTCGACGGTCACCCGGCCCTGACGCGGATCATGATGCCGGACGACTGGCAGGGCTTTCCGCAGCGCAAGGACTACCCCCTCGGCGGCATCCCCGTCGAGTACAAGGGCGCCCAGATCCCGGCTCCGGACCAGCGGAGGTCGTACTCGTGAGCAGCACACAGTCAGCGTCCGCGGCATCGGCGCGCGAGACCACCGAGGGCACCGTCTACACGGTCACCGGCGGCGACTGGGACGAGGTCGTGCAGCAGGCGGCCCGCTCCGACGACGAGCGCATCGTCGTCAACATGGGCCCCCAGCACCCCTCCACCCACGGCGTGCTCCGCCTCATCCTGGAGATCGACGGCGAGACGGTCACCGAGGCCCGCTGCGGCATCGGCTACCTGCACACCGGCATCGAGAAGAACCTCGAGTACCGGACCTGGACGCAGGGCACCACGTTCGTGACGCGCATGGACTACCTGACGCCGTTCTTCAACGAGGCGGCGTACTGCCTGAGCGTCGAGAAACTCCTCGGCATCGAGGACCAGATCCCGGACCGGGCCTCGGTCATCCGGGTCCTCCTGATGGAGCTGAACCGGCTCTCCTCGCACCTGGTGTGCATCGCCACCGGCGGCATGGAACTCGGCGCCACCACGATCATGATCTACGGCTTCCGCGATCGTGAACTGATTCTCGACATCTACGAGCTGATCACCGGCCTCAGGATGAACCACGCGTACATCCGCCCGGGCGGACTCGCCCAGGACCTGCCGCCCGGCGCGGTGGACCAGATCCGCGCCTTCGTCAAGAAGATGAAGAAGAACCTCCCGGAGTACGACAAGCTCGCCACCGGGAACCCCATCTTCAAGGCCCGGATGCAGGACGTCGGCTACCTCGACCTGGCCGGCTGCATGGCCCTCGGTGTCACCGGTCCCGTCCTCAGGTCGACCGGCCTGCCGCACGACCTGCGCAAGACCCAGCCGTACTGCGGCTACGAGACGTACGACTTCGACATCCCGACCGCCGACACCTGCGACTCCTACGGTCGCTTCCTGATCCGGCTGGAGGAGATGCGCCAGTCGCTCCGGATCGTCGAGCAGTGCCTGGACCGGCTCCAGCCCGGCCCGGTCATGGTCGCCGACAAGAAGATCGCCTGGCCGGCCCAGCTCGCCCTGGGACCGGACGGACTGGGCAACTCCCTCGACCACATCAAGAAGATCATGGGCACCTCCATGGAGGCCCTGATCCACCACTTCAAGCTGGTCACCGAGGGCTTCCGCGTGCCGCCGGGACAGGCGTACACGGCGGTCGAGTCTCCCAAGGGCGAGCTAGGGGTGCACGTCGTGTCGGACGGCGGCACCCGCCCCTTCCGGGTCCACTACCGCGACCCGTCCTTCACCAACCTGCAGGCCATGGCGGCGATGTGCGAGGGCGGCCAGGTCGCCGACGTCATCGTCGCCGTGGCCTCCATCGATCCCGTGATGGGAGGCGTCGACCGGTGACCACCTCTTCTTCCGAGCGGGGCGTCAGCCTGGGCATGCCGGAACTGCCCGCGCCCGCCTACCCGGACGACGTCCGGGCCCGCCTGGAGACCGACGCGCGCGAGGTCATCGCCCGCTACCCGGACTCCCGGTCCGCCCTCCTGCCGCTGCTGCACCTCGTGCAGTCCGAGGAGGGGCACGTCACGCGCACCGGGATGCGGTTCTGCGCGGACATGCTGGGCCTGACCACGGCCGAGGTCACCGCGGTCGCGACCTTCTACACCATGTACCGGCGCAGGCCGAGCGGTGACTACCAGGTCGGGGTCTGCACCAACACGCTGTGCGCGGTCATGGGCGGCGACGCGATCTTCGAGTCCCTCCAGGAGCACCTGGGTGTCGGCAACGGCGAGACCACCGAGGACGGAAAGGTCACGCTGGAGCACATCGAGTGCAACGCGGCCTGCGACTTCGCGCCGGTGGTGATGGTCAACTGGGAGTTCTTCGACAACCAGACCCCGGCGAGCGTCAGGCGCCTCGTCGACGACCTGCGCGCGGGACGGCCGGTGACGCCCACGCGCGGTGCGCCGCTGTGCACCTTCAAGGAGACCGCCCGCATCCTGGCGGGCTTCCCCGACGAGCGGGACGGCGCCGTCGCGGCCGGCGGCAGCGCGGGACCCGCCTCCCTGGCCGGCCTGAAGCTGGCCAAGGGCGAGGCGCCCGCCGCGCGCGTGGTGCACCCGCGGGACGGCGGGCCGCACGACACGCCACAGGACCGGGCCGTGCACGACCCGTCACCGACGGAACACCTGAGCTCGCACGACGCGCCGCAGGACACATCGGCCTCCGACCCGGCCAACCCGGCAGGGCCCACCGCCGAGGAGGGGGAGTGATGACTGTGGCAGCCGAGATCAAGGACACCAGTCCGGAGAAGCTGCTCGCACCCGTGCTGTCGGCCTTCTGGGACGAGGACGAGTCCTGGACTCTCGACGTCTACCGGAGGCACGAGGGCTACGAGGGGCTCCGCAAGGCGCTGGCGATGTCGCCGGACGACCTGATCGCATACGTCAAGGACTCGGGCCTGCGCGGACGCGGCGGCGCCGGGTTCCCCACGGGGATGAAGTGGCAGTTCATTCCCCAGGGGGACGGCAAGCCTCACTATCTGGTTGTCAACGCCGACGAATCGGAGCCGGGGACCTGCAAGGACATCCCGCTCCTCTTCGCGAACCCGCACAGCCTCATCGAGGGCATCGTCATCGCGTGTTACGCCATCAGGTCTTCGCATGCCTTCATCTATCTGCGGGGTGAAGTCGTCCCGGTGCTGCGGCGGCTGCACGAGGCCGTGCGCGAGGCCTACGCGGCCGGCTTCCTCGGCGAGAACATCCTGGGCAGCGGACTCGACCTCGAACTCACCGTGCACGCGGGCGCGGGCGCGTACATCTGCGGTGAGGAGACCGCACTGCTCGACTCGCTCGAAGGCCGCCGGGGCCAACCGCGGCTTCGTCCCCCCTTCCCTGCCGTCGCGGGCCTCTACGCGTGCCCCACTGTGGTGAACAACGTCGAGTCGATCGCATCGGTTCCCGCGATCCTGAACAAGGGCAAGGACTGGTTCAGGTCGATGGGCAGCGAGAAGTCCCCGGGCTTCACGCTGTACTCGCTCAGCGGTCACGTCGCGAGCCCCGGCCAGTACGAGGCCCCGCTCGGCATCACGCTGCGGCAGCTCCTCGACATGAGCGGAGGCATGCGCCCCGGCCACCGGCTGAAGTTCTGGACACCGGGTGGCTCCTCGACGCCGATGTTCACCGCCGAGCACCTCGACGTGCCGCTCGACTACGAAGGAGTGGGCGCAGCCGGTTCCATGCTCGGCACCAAGGCACTCCAGTGCTTCGACGAGACGACCTGCGTGGTGCGTGCCGTCACCCGCTGGACCGAGTTCTACGCGCACGAGTCCTGCGGCAAGTGCACCCCCTGCCGCGAAGGGACGTACTGGCTCGTGCAGTTGCTGCGCGACATCGAGGCCGGCAAGGGCTCGATGAGCGACCTCGACAAGCTCAACGACATCGCCGACAACATCAACGGCAAGTCCTTCTGCGCCCTCGGCGACGGTGCCGCCTCGCCGATCTTCTCCTCGCTCACGTACTTCCGCGAGGAGTACGAGCAGCACATCGCGGGCCGCGGCTGCCCCTTCGACCCGGCCAAGTCGACGGCCTGGGCCGACCGCACGGAGGTGAACGCATGACCGTGACCACCAGTGCTCCCTCAGGCGGGGGAGAGGCGGCGGTCCCGCCGGAGGACCTCGTGTCGCTGACGATCGACGGCGCCGAGATCAGCGTGCCCAAGGGCACCCTGGTCATCCGCGCCGCCGAACAGCTCGGCATCGAGGTCCCCCGGTTCTGCGACCACCCTCTCCTCGACCCGGTCGGCGCCTGCCGGCAGTGCATCGTCGAGGTCGAGGGCCAGCGCAAGCCGATGGCGTCCTGCACCATCACCTGCACCGACGGCATGGTGGTGAAGACCCACCTCACCTCGCCGGTCGCCGAGAAGGCCCAGCAGGGTGTGATGGAGCTGCTGCTCATCAACCACCCGCTGGACTGCCCGGTCTGCGACAAGGGCGGCGAGTGCCCGTTGCAGAACCAGGCGATGTCGCACGGCCAGGCCGATTCGCGCTTCGAGGGAAAGAAGCGGACCTACGAGAAGCCCGTGCCGATCTCCACGCAGGTGCTGCTCGACCGCGAGCGGTGCGTGCTGTGCGCCCGCTGCACCCGGTTCTCCAACCAGATCGCGGGCGACCCGATGATCGAGCTGGTCGAGCGGGGAGCGCTCCAGCAGGTCGGCACCGGCGAGGGCGACCCCTTCGAGTCGTACTTCTCCGGCAACACCATCCAGATCTGCCCGGTCGGCGCGCTCACCTCGGCGGCGTACCGGTTCCGCTCCCGCCCCTTCGACCTGATCTCCTCGCCGTCCGTGTGCGAGCACTGCTCCGGCGGCTGCGCGACCCGCACCGACCACCGGCGCGGCAAGGTCATGCGGCGGCTGGCGGCGAACGAGCCCGAGGTCAACGAGGAGTGGATCTGCGACAAGGGGCGCTTCGCGTTCCGGTACGCGCAGCAGCGGGACCGGCTGGAGACCCCACTGGTGCGCAACGCCGAGGGCGACCTGGAACCGGCCTCCTGGCCGGAGGCCCTGCAGATCGCCGCGCAGGGACTGCTCGCCTCGCGGGGCCGGACCGGTGTGCTGACCGGTGGCCGGCTCACCGTCGAGGACGCCTACGCGTACAGCAAGTTCGCGCGCGTGGCGCTCGACACCAACGACATCGACTTCCGCGCCCGCGTGCACAGCCCGGAGGAGGCGGACTTCCTCGCCTCCCGGATCGCCGGACGCGGCCGTGACCTCGACGGTACGGGGATCACGTACACCGCGCTGGAGAAGGCGCCCGCCGTCCTGCTGGTCGGGTTCGAGGCCGAGGAGGAGGCGCCCGGCGTCTTCCTGCGACTGCGCAAGGCCTGGCGCAAGCACGGACAGAGGGTCTTCTCGCTGGCCACGCACGCCACACGGGGCCTGCGCAAGGCCGGCGGCACCCTGCTGCCCGCCGCTCCCGGTACCGAGACCGAGTGGCTGGACGCGCTGGCGAGCGGCGTCGGCCTGGAGGACGACGGTGCCCGGGCCGCCGAGGCACTGCGCGCCGAGGGTGCCGTGATCGTCGTGGGCGAACGGCTGGCGTCCGTGGCCGGCGGCCTCACCTCCGCCGTACGGACCGCCACGGCGACCGGCGCCCGGCTGGCGTGGATCCCGCGCCGGGCCGGGGAGCGCGGCGCGATCGAGGCGGGGGCGCTGCCCTCGCTGCTTCCGGGCGGGCGCCCGGCGACCGACCCGCGCGCGCGTGCGGAGGTCGCCGCGGTCTGGGGCCTGGCCGACCTCCCGCATCGCTACGGCCGCGACACGGGCGAGATCGTCGAGGCGGCGGCCCGGGGCGAGCTCCAGGCACTGCTGGTGGCGGGCGTCGAGGTCGCCGACCTGCCCGACCCGGCACGCGCGCGGGCGGCGCTCGCCGAGGCCGGTTTCGTGGTGTCGCTGGAGCTGCGGCCCAGCGAGGTCACCGAACTCGCCGACGTCGTGCTGCCCGTCGCCGCGGTCGTCGAGAAGGCCGGAACCTTCCTCAACTGGGAAGGCAGGGTCCGCTTCTTCGAGGCCGCCCTCAAGCCCGACCAGATGACCCGCCGCCTGCCGCCCACCGACGCGCGCGTGCTCCAGATGCTGGCCGACGCCATGGACGTGCACCTGGGCCTGCCGGACCTGCGCACCACCCGCGCGGAGATCGACCGGCTCGGGCCCTGGGGCGGACCGCGGGCCGGTGAGCCGGTGCACACCGCGAGCGCGCTGCCGCGACCGGCCGCCGGAGAGGCCGTACTGGCCGGGCACCGGCTGCTGCTCGACCAGGGGGTGCTCCAGCAGGGCGACGAGGCACTCGCCGGCACCCGGCACGCCGCACACGCGCGCGTGTCGGCCGCCACGGCCGCCGAGGCGGGTGTCAAGGACGGCGACCTCCTGGCCGTGACCGGTCCCGCCGGTGCCGTCGAACTCCCGCTGCAGGTCACCGAGATGCCGGACCGGGTGGTCTGGCTCCCGCTGAACTCGGCCGGTACCGGGGTCGCCTCCGACGCCGGGGTGCTGCCCGGGTCCCTCGTCCGCATCGGCCCGGCGACGCCCGCGGGCGTCGCCCCCAAGGAGGTGGAGGCATGAGCCCGTCCCTCGCTGCTGAAGACCTCTCGATGTTCGGTACCGACCCCTGGTGGCTGGTCGTCATCAAGGCGGTGTTCTGCTTCGCCTTCCTGATGGTGACCGTGCTGTTCTCCATCGTGTGGGAGCGCAAGGTCGTCGCCTGGATGCAGCTGCGCATCGGACCGAACCGGCACGGCCCCTGGGGCATGCTCCAGTCGCTCGCCGACGGCATCAAGCTGATGCTCAAGGAAGACGTCGTCGTCAAGCGCGCCGACAAGGCGGTGTACATCCTGGCGCCGATCGTCGCGGCCATCCCGGCCTTCATGGCGATCGCGGTGATCCCCTTCGGGCCGGCCGACGAGGTCTCGGTCTTCGGCCACCGCACCGCCATGCAGCTGACCGACCTGCCGATCGCCATGCTGTTCATCCTGGCGGTCGCCTCGGTCGGCATCTACGGCATCGTGCTCGCGGGCTGGAGCTCCGGATCGACGTATCCGCTCCTCGGCGGCCTGCGGTCCTGCGCGCAGATGATCTCCTACGAGATCGCGATGGGCGCCGCGTTCGCCTCGGTGTTCCTCTACTCGGGTTCGATGTCGACGTCGGAGATCGTCGCGCAGCAGACCGACCGCTGGTACATCGTGCTGCTGCCGGTCTCCTTCATCCTCTACATCGTGACGATGGTCGGCGAGACCAACCGCGCCCCCTTCGACATGCCGGAGTCCGAGGGCGACCTGGTCGGCGGCTTCAACACCGAGTACTCGTCGATCAAGTTCGCGATGTTCATGCTCGCCGAGTACGTGAACATGGTGACGGTCTCGGCGGTCGCCACCACCCTCTTCCTCGGCGGCTGGCGGGCCCCGTGGCCGGTCAGCACCTTCTGGGAGGGCGCCAACCACGGCTGGTGGCCCCTGCTCTGGTTCGTGGTCAAGGTCCAGTTGCTGCTGTTCTTCTTCATCTGGCTGCGCGGCACGCTCCCGCGCGTCCGCTACGACCAGCTGATGAAGCTCGGCTGGAAGGTCCTCATCCCGGTCTCCCTGGTCTGGCTGATGCTGGTCGCGACCGTACGGGCCCTGCGGAACGAGAACTACGAGTTCACGGACATCGCCCTCTACATCGGCGGCGGCGTCCTGGTCCTGCTGGTGCTGTCCTTCGTCGTGGACATGTTCCGCGACAAGGGCCGGCAGGCCGAGGCCCCCGTCGAGGAGCCGGCCGCCTTCGACCCGATGGCCGGAGGGTTCCCCGTACCGCCGATGCCCGGACAGGAGCTGCCGCCGGTGCCGCGACGCCGTCGGCGCCGGGAGCCGGAGCTGATTGTCAGTGGTGGGCCCGATACTCAGAGTGACGGATCTCTGGGCGGATCTACGGATGGAAAGGAGGCGTCCGATGGCTGAGGAACCGAAGGAGACCAACCCCGGTTTCCTGAACCCCGTGGCCGGCTTCGGCGTGACCTTCAAGGCCATGTTCAAGAAGCGGCTCACGGAGCAGTACCCGGAGCAGCAGAAGACCACCGCTCCGCGTTTCCACGGACGGCACCAGCTCAACCGCCATCCGGACGGCTTGGAGAAGTGCGTCGGCTGTGAGCTGTGCGCCTGGGCGTGTCCCGCCGACGCGATCTACGTGGAAGGCGCGGACAACACCGACGAGGAGCGCTACTCGCCGGGTGAGCGGTACGGCCGCGTCTACCAGATCAACTACGCCCGCTGCATCCTGTGCGGCCTGTGCATCGAGGCGTGCCCGACGCGCGCGCTGACGATGACCAACGAGTTCGAGCTGGCCGACTCCAGTCGCGCCAACCTCATCTTCACCAAGGACCAGCTGCTGGCCGGCCTGGAGGAGGGGATGGTCGACTCACCCCACGCCATCTATCCGGGGGCCGACGAGCAGGACTACTACCGGGGCCTGGTGACCGGGGCGGCGCCCGGCACGGTGCAGCAGGTCGCCCACTCCGAGGGCGAGGTCGTCCAGGAGGCCGACTCGACCTTCGGGCCGGAGGAACCGGCGTCGGAGGAGGTGATCCGCCGATGAGCGCGCAGCTCGCCGCCGCAGCGGCTCTCTCCGCCGGCACCTCCACCGGAGAGGCCGTCCAGTTCTGGATCCTCGGCACGGTCGCGGTGATCGGCGCCCTGTGCACCGTCTTCATGAAGAAGGCCGTGCACAGCGCGCTGTGCCTCGCCGGAACCATGATCGTCCTGGCGGTGTTCTACCTCGCCAACGGTGCCTACTTCCTCGGCATCGTGCAGATCGTCGTCTACACCGGCGCCATCATGATGCTGTTCCTGTTCGTGGTGATGCTCGTCGGCGTCACCGCGGCGGACTCCCTGAAGGAGACCATCAGGGGCCAGCGCTGGCTGGCCCTGCTGTCCGGGCTCGGCTTCGGCATCCTGCTGGTCGCCGGTATCGGCAACGCGTCCGTCACGGAGTTCAGCGGCCTCGCCCAGGCCAACGCGAACGGCAACGTGGAGGGCATCGCGTCCCTCATCTTCACCAAGTACGTCTTCGCCTTCGAGATCACCGGCGCGCTGCTGATCACGGCCGCCGTCGGTGCCATGGTGCTCACCCATCGCGAGCGCACCGAGCGGGCCGCCACCCAGCGCGAAATGGCCGAGCGGCGCGTCCGTGAGGGCACGTACCTGCCGCCGCTGCCCGCGCCCGGCGTGTACGCCCGGCACAACGCGGTCGACATCGCGGGTCTGCTGCCCGACGGCACCCCGTCCGAGCTCACCGTCAGCAAGACGCTGCGCGAGCGGGGCCAGATCCGTGATGTGTCGATGGAGGCGCTGGGCGACCTCAAGGCCCTGGAGCAGCGGACCGAGGAGCGCCTGGAGCGCAAGGCGGTCGAGCCTCCGAACTTCAAGCGGTCCGAGGAGGCGTCGAAGTGAACCCCGTCAACTACCTCTATCTCGCAGCCCTGTTGTTCACGATCGGCGCCACCGGCGTGCTCATCCGGCGCAACGCGATCGTGGTGTTCATGTGCATCGAGCTCATGCTCAACGCCTGCAACCTCGCGTTCGTCGCCTTCTCCCGGATGCACGGCAACCTCGACGGCCAGATCATCGCCTTCTTCACGATGGTCGTCGCCGCCGCGGAGGTCGTGGTCGGGCTCGCGATCATCGTGTCCCTGTTCCGTTCACGCCACTCGGCCTCGGTCGACGACGCCAGCCTGATGAAGCTGTGAGGGGCTGAACCGTGACAAACGCAGAGAACCTGATTGCGCTGCTGGTGGCGGCGCCACTGCTCGGAGCGGCGGTCCTGCTGTGCGGCGGTCGTCGGCTGGACGCCGTCGGTCACTGGATCGGCACGGCGCTGGCGGCCGCGTCGTTCGTGATCGGCGTCGTCCTCTTCACCGACATGCTCGGCGCCGGCGCCGAGGACCGCACCCTGACGCAGCACCTGTTCAGCTGGATCCCGGTGGAGGGGTTCCAGGCCGACGTCGCCTTCCGGCTCGACCAGTTGTCGATGACCTTCGTCCTGCTGATCACCGGCGTCGGCTCGCTCATCCACCTGTACTCGGTCGCGTACATGGAGCACGACGAGCGCCGCCGCCGCTTCTTCGGCTACCTGAACCTGTTCCTCGCGGCGATGCTGCTGCTCGTCCTCGCCGACAACTACCTGCTGCTGTACGTCGGCTGGGAGGGCGTCGGTCTCGCCTCCTACCTGCTGATCGGCTTCTGGCAGCACAAGCCCAGCGCCGCCACCGCCGCGAAGAAGGCCTTCCTGGTCAACCGCGTCGGCGACATGGGCCTGTCCATCGCGATCATGCTGATGTTCCTGTGGTTCGGCACCTTCGCCTTCGGGCCGGTGCTCGGCGGCCACGGGGAGCCGGGACTCGCGGGCTCGGCCGACGAGGGCAAGCTCACCGCGATCGCCCTGATGCTGCTCCTCGCCGCCTGCGGCAAGTCCGCCCAGGTGCCGCTGCAGTCCTGGCTCGGTGACGCGATGGAGGGCCCGACCCCCGTCTCGGCCCTCATCCACGCCGCGACCATGGTGACGGCGGGCGTGTACCTGATCGTCCGCTCCGGCGCCGTCTTCAACGGCGCGCCCGACGCGCAGCTGGTCGTCACCATCGTGGGCGCGGTCACCCTGCTGTTCGGTGCGATCGTCGGTTGCGCCAAGGACGACATCAAGAAGGCGCTGGCCGGCTCGACCATGTCGCAGATCGGCTACATGGTGCTCGCCGCGGGCCTCGGCCCCATCGGCTACGTCTTCGCGATCATGCACCTGGTGACGCACGGCTTCTTCAAGGCCGGGCTGTTCCTCGGCGCCGGTTCCGTCATGCACGGCATGAACGACGAGGTCGACATGCGCCGCTACGGCGGACTGCGCACGTACATGCCGGTCACCTTCGTCACCTTCGGCCTCGGCTACCTCGCCATCATCGGCTTCCCCGGCCTGTCCGGCTTCTTCTCCAAGGACAAGATCATCGAGGCGGCGTTCGCCAAGGGCGGCACCGAGGGCTGGATCCTCGGCGGCGCGGCCCTGCTGGGCGCGGCCATCACGGCGTACTACATGACGCGCGTGATGCTGATGACGTTCTTCGGCGAGGAACGCTGGCGCAAGGCTCCGACGCCGTCCCCGGCCGAGCCCGACGTCGAGCCCGCGGCCGAGACACGCGGCGAGTACACCCCGCCGCACCCGCACGAGTCCCCGAAGACCATGACGATCCCGATGATCGTGCTGGCCGTCGGCTCGGTGTTCGGCGGTGCGTTCTTCAGCATCGGCGACCGCTTCCTGCACTGGCTCGAGCCCATCACCGGGCACGACCACGGCGACGCGCCGATCAGCGCCGGCGTGGTCACCGGGGCGACCGTGGCCTGCATGGTCGTCGGCGTCGCGATCGCCTGGACGCAGTACGGACGGCGTCCGGTCCCGGCCGTCGCCCCGCGCGGGTCGCTGCTCACCCGGGCCGCCCGGCGCGACCTGCTCCAGGACGACTTCAACCACGTGGTCCTGGTCCGCGGCGGCGAGCACCTCACGCGCTCCCTGGTCTACGTCGACCACACCCTGGTCGACGGGGTCGTCAACGGCACGGCGGCCTCGGTCGGCGGCCTGTCCGGGCGGATGCGCAGGCTGCAGAACGGCTTCGCGCGCTCGTACGCGGTCTCGATGTTCGGCGGTGCGGCGGTCCTCGTCGCCGCGACCCTGCTGATGAGGGCGGTCTGATACCGATGTCCTTTCCCCTGCTGACAGTCACGGCGGTGCTCCCGGCCGTCGGGGCCATCGCCACGGCCGCCGTGCCGGCCGCGAAACGCACCGTGGCCAAATGGCTGGCGCTGCTGTTCTCGCTGGCCACCCTCGCGCTGGCGATCGCTGTCCTGGTCCGCTTCGATCCCGACGGCGACCGCTACCAACTCACCGAGTCGCACTCCTGGATCGCGGAGTTCGGCGTCCGGTACGAACTGGGCGTGGACGGCATCGCGGTGGCGCTGATCGCGCTGACCGCCCTGCTGATCCCGTTCATCGTCCTCGCGGGCTGGCACGACGCCGATCCGCTGGAGACCGGCAGCAGCCGGTGGCGTCCGACGCAGGGCTTCTTCGCCCTGATCCTGGCCGTCGAGGCGATGGTGATCATCTCCTTCGAGGCCACCGACGTCTTCCTCTTCTACATCTTCTTCGAAGCCATGCTGATCCCGTTGTACTTCCTGATCGGCGGCTTCGGGGACCGGGCGCACGAGCACGGAGAGAAGTCGGCGGCGACACAGCGGTCGTACGCGGCCGTGAAGTTCCTCCTCTACAACCTGGCCGGCGGACTGATCATGCTGGCCGCGGTGATCGGTCTCTACGTGGTCGCCGGGAACTTCTCGCTCACGGAGATCGCCCAGGCCCGGGCCGACGGCGAGCTGGACATGGCGACCAGCACCGAGCGCTGGCTGTTCCTCGGTTTCTTCTTCGCCTTCGCGGTGAAGGCGCCACTGTGGCCGCTGCACACCTGGCTGCCCAACGCCATGCAGGAGTCGACCGCCCCGGTCGCCGTCCTCATCACGGCGGTCGTCGACAAGGTCGGCACCTTCGCGATGCTCCGCTTCTGCCTCCAGCTGTTCCCGGAGGCGAGCAAGTGGGCGACGCCCGTCATCCTCGTCCTGGCGGTCATCAGCATCATCTACGGGGCGCTGCTCGCGGTCGGCCAGCGCGACATCAAGCGGCTGATCGCCTACGCGTCGATCTCGCACTTCGGCTTCATCATCATGGGCATCTTCGCGATGACCAGCCAGGGCCAGTCCGGCGCCACGCTGTACATGGTCAACCACGGCATCTCGACCGCGGTGCTGATGCTGATCGCCGGCTTCCTGATCTCGCGTCGTGGCTCCCGGCTCATCGCCGACTTCGGCGGTGTGCAGAAGGTCGCCCCGGTGCTCGCCGGCACCTTCCTGATCGGCGGTCTGGCGACCCTGTCGCTGCCGGGCCTGGCACCGTTCGTCAGCGAGTTCCTGGTGCTGGTCGGCACGTTCACGCGCTACCCGGTGATCGGCATCATCGCCACCTTCGGCATCGTCCTCGCCGCGCTCTACACCCTCGTCCTGTACCAGCGGACGATGACGGGCTCGGTGAAGCCCGAGGTGTCCGCGATGCCCGACCTGCGGGTGCGCGAGCTGGTGGTCGTGGCGCCCCTGGTGGCACTGCTGATCTTCCTGGGCGTCTACCCGAAGCCCGTGACGGACATCGTCAACCCCGCGGTGAAGCAGACCATGTCCGACGTACACAAGAAGGACCCCCAGCCTGAGGTGGAGGCGGCCAAGTGAGCGCAACAGCCGTCCACAGCCTGTGGACAACGGCGGCGACGGCGGCCGACCCGATCGCGAAGATCGACGCGCCGAAGATCGAGTACGGGCAGCTGTCGCCCACCCTGATCGTCATCGGCGCGGCGATCGTCGGCATCCTCGTCGAGGCCTTCGTTCCGCGCAGGTCCCGCTACTACGCGCAGATGTTCGTGTCCGTCGTCGCGCTGATCGCCGCCTTCGCCGCGGTCGTCGCGCTCGCGGCGGGCGGATACGGCACGACCAAGGCGGGCATCGTCGCGATGGGCGCCGTCGCCGTCGACGGACCCGCCCTGTTCCTGCAGGGCACCATTCTCCTGGCGAGCCTGGTCGGCCTGTTCACCTTCGCCGAGCGACGGCTCGACCCGGCGGCCCACGGCAACCGTGTCGACTCCTTCGCCGCACAGGCCGCGGCCGTACCGGGCAGCGAGAGTGAGCAGAAGGCGGTGAAGGCCGGGTTCACCACCACCGAGGTGTTCCCACTGCTGCTCTTCGCCGTGGCCGGCATGCTGGTCTTCCCGGCGGCCAACGACCTGCTGACGCTCTTCGTGGCGCTGGAGGTCTTCTCCCTGCCGCTCTACCTGCTGTGCGCGCTGGCCCGCCGCAAGCGGCTCATGTCGCAGGAGGCGGCGGTCAAGTACTTCCTGCTCGGAGCGTTCGCCTCCGCGTTCACCCTGTTCGGCATCGCCCTGCTCTACGGCTACGCGGGCTCGATGTCGTACGGCACGATCGCGCAGGTCGTCGACGGCACCGTCCAGAACGTCACCCCGGCGCTCGCCGACACCATGGGCAACGACGCGCTGCTGCTCGTGGGGTCCGCGCTGGTCGTCATGGGCCTGCTGTTCAAGGTGGGCGCGGTGCCGTTCCACATGTGGACGCCGGACGTGTACCAGGGCGCGCCGACGCCGGTGACCGGCTTCATGGCGGCGGCGACCAAGGTCGCGGCCTTCGGCGCCCTGCTCCGCATCCTCTACGTCGTCCTGCCCGGCCTGCGCTGGGACTGGCGGCCGGTGATGTGGGCCGTGGCGATCGTCACCATGCTGGCCGGCGCGATCGTCGCGATCACGCAGACCGACATCAAGCGGCTGCTGGCGTACTCGTCGATCGCGCACGCGGGCTTCATCCTCGCGGGTGTCATCGCGACCACGCCGGACGGCATCTCGTCCGTCCTCTTCTACCTGGCCGCGTACTCCTTCGTGACCATCGGCGCCTTCGCGGTGGTGACGCTGGTGCGCGACGCGGGCGGTGAGGCGACGCACTTGTCGAAGTGGGCCGGGCTCGGCCGCAGGTCGCCGTTGGTGGCGGCCGTGTTCGCGGTGTTCCTGCTCGCCTTCGCGGGCATCCCGCTGACCTCCGGGTTCTCGGGCAAGTTCGCCGTGTTCAAGGCGGCGGCGGAGGGCGGCGCGGCCCCGCTGGTCGTGATCGGCGTGATCTCGTCGGCGATCGCGGCGTTCTTCTACATCCGGGTGATCGTGCTGATGTTCTTCAGCGAGCCCCGGCCGGAGGGCCCGACCGTCGCGGTGCCGTCACCCCTGACGATGACGGCGATCGGCGTGGGCGTGGCGGTCACGGTGGTGCTCGGTGTGGCGCCGCAGTACTTCCTGGACCTGGCGGGACAGGCGGGGGTGTTCGTGCGCTGACGCGGCGCTCAACGCTCGGGAGACGGCGGCCCGGCACCCTTCTGCGGGTGCCGGGCCGCCGTCGTGGGCGCGTGGCTACTCGCCGCCGCGTCGTGCCTTGATGGCGGTCAGGTCCAGGTCCATCGGGAAGGGTGCGCTCACCTTCATGCGCTCGCGGAAGATGCCGACGCTGGTGTATGCGCCGGTGGTGGGCTCCAGCTCGAAGGCGTGCACCACGGCGAGCCCCCTTTCGTTCTCCACCCGCCAGTAGTGGGCGATGCCGGCACGGGCGTACTTCAGTGGCCTGGTCTCGCGGTCGCGGGAGACGGACTCGGCGGAGACGACCTCAATGGCCAGGGTGACGGCCTCGGCGGGGTAGCGGGTCTGCTCCGGGTCGTCGACCACGTCGCCCCGCACGACGATCACGTCCGGCTCGGGCCGGTTCTGCCGGTCGATGTCGATGGGGAACTCGCGGATGACCTCGCACTCCGCCGGAGCGAGGGAGTGAAGCTGCCATTCGAAGAAGCTCACAGCGCGTGAGTGGAAAAGGGTCTGCGGACGCACGAAGACCAGGCTCCCGTCGATCAGCTCCGTATGCGGAGGCAGGTCCGGAAGCCGGTCCAGGTCGTCCGCGGTCCAGCCGCCCTCCGGCGGGATCGGCCAGGCGGGCGTGGACGCCTTCGGCGCGACGCTCATCGGTGCTCCCATGGGACGCCGTCTCGCGGGTGCAATCAGATATCCGCCGGAAACGGACGGGTCTCCCTCGAACGTGTGAACGACGATCGTGTCTTTGACGTGGGCGGCGTCAGGCGGCCTGTGGATAACTCCGGGGCTGTCCGTGCGGACCCCTATCGTTGAGGCAGTGGTCGGGACAGGACGGACCAGACGGACCGGACGGGCGAGGCAGGACGTACGGGGGACGCGACGATGGGCGGGACGGGTGTGATCGGCGAGATGGCAGAGGCGGCACAGGCCAGGGGCACGGAGAGTGAGGCGCTGGCCACGCTGCACCGGGTCTTCGGGTACGAGGCCTTCCGCGGCGAGCAGGAGGCGGTCGTCGAGCATGTGGTGGCGGGCGGCGACGCCGTCGTGCTCATGCCGACCGGCGGCGGGAAGTCGCTGTGCTACCAGGTCCCGGCCCTGGTCCGGCCCGGCACGGGCGTCGTGGTCTCGCCGCTCATCGCGCTGATGCAGGACCAGGTGGACGCGCTGCGGGCACTCGGTGTGCGGGCCGGGTTCATGAACTCGACGCAGGACTTCGACGAGCGGCGCGTGGTGGAGGCCGAGTTCCTCGCCGGCGAGCTCGACCTGCTGTACCTGGCGCCCGAGCGGCTCCGCCTGGAGGGCACCCTCGACCTCCTCTCCCGGGGCAAGATCTCCCTCTTCGCGATCGACGAGGCGCACTGTGTCTCGCAGTGGGGCCACGACTTCCGGCCCGACTACCTCGCGCTGGCGCTGCTCGGCGAGCGCTGGCCGGACGTACCCCGGCTCGCGCTCACGGCGACGGCCACGCACGCGACGCACCGCGAGATCACCGAGCGGCTGAACATGCCGACGGCCCGGCACTTCGTGGCGAGCTTCGACCGGCCCAACATCCAGTACCGGATCGTGCCGAAGTCCGACCCGAAGAAGCAGCTGCTGAGCTTCCTGCGCGAGGAGCATCCGGGGGACGCGGGCATCGTGTACTGCCTCTCGCGCAACTCCGTCGAGAAGACCGCCGAGTTCCTCTCGCGCAACGGCGTCGAGGCGGTGCCCTACCACGCCGGCCTGGACGCGGGCACCCGCGCGGCGCACCAGTCCCGCTTCCTGCGCGAGGAGGGCCTGGTCGTGGTGGCGACCATCGCCTTCGGCATGGGCATCGACAAGCCGGACGTGCGGTTCGTCGCCCACCTGGACCTGCCCAAGTCGGTCGAGGGCTACTACCAGGAGACCGGCCGCGCCGGGCGGGACGGGCTGCCGTCGACCGCCTGGATGGCGTACGGCCTCAACGACGTCATACAGCAGCGCAAGCTGATCCAGTCGGGGGAGGGCGACGAGGCGTTCCGCCGCCGGGCCCAGTCCCATCTGGACGCGATGCTCGCCCTGTGCGAGACCGCCCGGTGCCGCCGGGGCCAGCTCCTCGCCTACTTCGGTCAGGAGCCGGAACCGGGCGGCTGCGGCAACTGCGACACCTGCCTCACCCCGCCCGAGACCTGGGACGGCACCGTCGCGGCGCAGAAGGTGCTGTCGACCGTGGTGCGGCTGAAGCGGGAGCGCGGGCAGAAGTTCGGCGCCGGCCAGATCATCGACATCCTGCTGGGCAAGCGCACGGCCAAGGTGATCCAGTTCGACCACGACCAGCTCTCCGTGTTCGGCATCGGCGAGGAGCTGTCCGAGGGCGAGTGGCGGGGCGTCGCCCGGCAGATGCTGGCGCAGGGGCTGCTCGCGGTCGAGGGGGAGTACGGCACGCTCGTGCTGACCGAGGCCAGCGGGGCGGTGCTGCGGCGGGAGCGCGAGGTGCCGCTGCGCAAGGAACCCAAGAAGCCGGCCGCGGCCCGGGCGACAGGCGGTGGACGAGGAGACCGCAAGTCCAAGGCCGCCGCGGCCGAGCTACCCGCGGAGCTGCTCCCCGCCTTCGAGGCGCTGCGCGCCTGGCGTGCGGAGCAGGCCCGCGAGCAGGGCGTCCCGGCGTACGTCATCTTCCACGACGCCACACTCCGGGAGATCGCGACCGTCTGGCCCACCTCGGTCGGGCAGCTCGGAGGCATCAGCGGCGTCGGTGAGAAGAAGCTGGCGACCTATGGGGAAGGCGTGCTGGCGGTGCTGGCGGAGCAGGGTGGACCGGTCGGCACGACGGCGCCGAACCAGGGTCCGCCGACCGACTCCGACCCCGGCACGGAGGACTGGCCGGAGCCGGAGCCCGACGACTGGATATAGAGACCGGCTGAATCCAGGGACCGGCTGGGTGGGGAGGCCGGACGGAGCCGGCCGGTCGCGGGCGCCGTCGGCGTCACAGCGCCCGGGTCGCGTACGCCCTGACGTCGGCGTCGGTGTCGGTGGTGGCCGTAGCGAGCGCCGACCGGGCGTCCGGGGTGCCGTCGGTGTGCTGGGTCAGGGCCAGGACGGCTGCCTTGCGGACGTCGGCGTTCGGATCGCCGAGGGCCTTGGCGAGGACGGGGACCGCGCGCTCGGAGGCGGCGGCCGCCAGCGCAGTGGCCGCACCGGCCCGGACCTGCCAGGCGGGATCGGCCAGCGCGGTGACCGCCTGTGACGCCAACGGTGCCGGGCAGCCCGTCTCCGCCAGGGCGGCGAAGGCGGCGGCGCGGACCAGGGCGTCGGAGTCCTCGGTCAGTCGGGCGAGGGCACTGCCGGTGAGGGGAGCTGCCCTCAGCGTCCCCAGCGCCTTGGCCACGGCGACGCGGACTTCGCGGGACGGATCCGCCGAGGCAGGGGAAAGGGCCTCCGCGGCGTCCAGGGAGACCAGCCCGCGTACGGCCTCGATACGCACGGCGGTGTCCGGGTCGGCGAGGGCCGGGGTGAAGGTGCCGGTGGTGCCCAGCCGCAGGACGCGCAGCAAACCGAGGGCGGTGGCGCGGACGACGGGGTCGGACTGGGCCAGCGCCTGGACGAGCGGCTCGCCCAGCGCCGGTTCCGGCGTCAGTGTCTCGACCAGTTCCCGCAGGGAAGCAGCCGCTGCGGTCCGCACCTCGACGTCGGTGTCGGACAGGGCGGCGGCGAGCACCGGTCCGGTGCCGGAAGGCACGGTCTCGGTGAGCACGGTGACCGCAGTACGCCGGACGGCGGGCTCGGGGTCGGACAGGTACGGCCGGAGGGCGGAGAGGTCGGGCTCGTTCTCGGCCAGGGTGAGGAGCTCCAGCAGCCGTGGCGAGGCCGTGGCGGTCGGTACGGCGGCGTCGTGGCCGCCGTCGGCCCACGCGGAGGCAGCGGGTCGAAGGCCCGTGGCGACCGGCGCGACATCGCGTGCGCCGGCCGTCGCCACCTGCTCCGGGTGCACCTCGCCAAGGTGTCGGGAAGGGCCGCCGACCGGTGTGAACCCGTCGATCGGAACCAGATAGGGAGCCACGGGGCGGGCCGTGAACTCCATCGCACCGGAAGGGGACTTGTGCAGATCGAGGTGATGGAGCCAGGAGGCGTCGTCGCGCTCGGGGAGGTCGACGCGCTCGTGGTAGAGGCCCCAGCGGGACTCCGTACGGGCCAGGGAGGCCCGGGCGGCCATCTCCGCGCAGTCGCGGATGAAGGTGACCTCGGCGCAGCGCATCAGCTCGTGCGGGGTGCGCGCGCCCATCGCCGCGATGTCGGCGCGCATCCGCTCGAACGATTCCAGGGCGAGCGACAGCCGGGCGCCGGACTTCGGCGGGGCCACGTAGTCGTTCACGAAGCGGCGCAACTTGTACTCGACCTGGGTCTGCGGGGGGCCGTCCGGGTTGCGCAGCGGGCGGTAGACCAGCTCGTGCGCCTCACGCAACTGGTCGGCCGGAAGAACGCCCGCGTACGCGGAGTACTGGGACGCGTCCGCACCGGCCAGGTCACCGAAGACGAACGCGCCGATCATGTAGTTGTGCGGCACGCAGGCCAGGTCCCCGGCGGCGTAGAGGCGGGGGACGGTGGTGCGGGCGTGGTCGTCGACGCGGACGCCGGAGGCGGAGTGGCCGCCGCACAGACCGATCTCGGAGATGTGCATCTCGACGTCGTGGGTGCGGTAGTCGTGGCCGCGGCCCGCGTGGAAGGTGCCGCGGGTCGGGCGCTCGGTGGAGTGCAGGATGGACTCCAGGGCGGAGACGGACTCCTCCGGGAGATGACTGAGCTTCAGGTAGACCGGGCCGCGGTCACTGGCGACCTCCGCCGCGAACTCGGCCATCATCTGCCCCGACCAGTAATCCGAGTCGACGAAGCGCTCGCCGTGCCGGTTGACCTGGTAGCCGCCGAAGGGGTTGGCGACGTAGGCGCAGGCCGGGCCGTTGTAATCCTTGATCAGTGGGTTGATCTGGAAGCACTCGATGCCGGTCAGTTCGGCGCCCGCGTGGTAGGCCATCGCGTAGCCGTCACCCGCGTTGGTGGGGTTCTCGTAGGTGCCGTAGAGGTAACCGGAGGCGGGCAGGCCGAGCCGGCCGGCGGCGCCGGTGGCCAGGATCACGGCGCCCGCGCGGACGGTCACAAACCGTCCCGTGCGGGTGTTGAAGCCCGCCGCGCCCACGGCTCGGCCTTCCGCGGTCAGGACCCGCACCGGCATCACGCGGTTCTCGATGCGGATCCGCTCCCGCATCTCACGCCGCCGCAGTTGCCGGTACAGGACCTTCTTGACGTCCTTGCCCTCCGGCATCGGCAGCACGTAGGAGCCGGAGCGGTGCACCTGGCGGACCGCGTACTCGCCGTGCTCGTCCTTCTCGAACTTCACCCCGTACGACTCCAGCCGCCGCACCATCGCGAAACCGCGGGTGGCGGTCTGCCGGACGGTGGACTGGTCGACGATGCCGTCGTTGGCGCGGGTGATCTCGGCGATGTAGTCATCGGGTTCGGCGCGGCCGGGGATGACGGCGTTGTTGACGCCGTCCATGCCCATGGCGAGGGCACCGGAATGCCGGACGTGGGCCTTCTCCAGCAGGAGTACGTTCGCCCCGTGCTCGGCGGCGGTCAGCGCGGCCATGGTGCCGGCTGTGCCGCCGCCGATGACGAGGACGTCGCAGGAGAGTTCTTCGGCGTCGGTGAGGGCGGGGATCTCCACCAGAGTGCCTTTCAGGAGCCGAGGGATGTCAGGACGTCGCGCCGCAGTGCCACGCTTGCCGGGTCGTCGCGCGCCGTGCGGTCCCGGGGCCGGGGGACATCGCGTACGGCGATGAGGCGGCCGGCGCCGAGCAGCGCGACGCGGTCGCCGAGGAACAGGGCCTCGTCCACGTCGTGGGTGACGAAGACGACGGTCGCGCCCGTGCCGTGCAGGACCTCCACCAGCAGGTCCTGCATGCCGGCCCGGGTCTGGGCGTCGAGGGCGCCGAAGGGTTCGTCCATCAGGACGGCGCGGGGGCGTCCCGCCAGGGCGCGTGCCAGCTGTGCGCGCTGGCGCTGTCCGCCGGATACGCGGTGCGGCAACTGCCCGGCCTGTTCGGCGAGTCCGACCCGCCCCAGCCAGGCCGCCGCCTGTGTGCGGCGTTCGGTGCGGGGCAGCCCCTGGACGGCCAGGGGGAGTTCGACGTTGGCACGCAGCGTGCGCCAGGGCAGCAGGGCGTCCTCCTGGAAGACCAGGGCGCGGTCCGCAGCCGGGCCGTCGATTCGGTGCCCGTCCTGTTCGGCGGTCCCGGCGAGCGGGGGCAGCAGCCCGGCGAGCGTGCGCAGCAGCGTCGATTTGCCGCAGCCCGACGGGCCGACCACGGCGAGGATTTCGCCGGGGGACACCACGATGTCCACGCCGGTCAGCGCGGGGGTGTCCGGGCGGCCGAGGGTGGCGTCGCGCAGGGCCAGCCCGGTGCCGCGCGGGGATGCCGGCGCGTCGGCCGACGGGCGGGTCCCGCTCCCGGGGGCAGCCGCGGTCCCGGTCACGGTGTCACTGCCGGTCCCGGTTCCGGCCGAGGTCCCGGGTCCGGTCTCAGTCTCGGACGAGGTGCTCATCGCGTGCCTCCTTGGGGTGGAGCCCCTGGGGAACGGCGGTGCCGACGGGCGGGGCCGTTCTCGTCCGGACGGGCTTCGGACGGGTGGCGGGGACGTGCGACGTGCGCGGCAGCCAGCGGGTCAGGCGGCGGCCCAGCAGTTCCACGGCCGTGGAGGTGAGCCAGCCGAGCACGCCGATGGTGACCATGCCGACGAAGACGCCCGGGTAGTCGACGACCGTGTAGTCCTGCCAGGTGCGGTAACCGACGCCGTACTGCCCGGAGATCATCTCGGCGGAGATCACGCAGATCCACGAGACGCCGATGCCGACCGACAGGCCGCCGAAGACACCGGGCAGGGCGCCCGGCAGGATCACCGAGGCGAGTACACGCCATCGACCGCCGCCCATGGTGCGTACCGCCTCCTCCCACACGGGGGTGAGTGCGCGCACGGAGTGCCGGGTGGAGACGAGGACGGGGAAGAAGGCGGCGGTGCAGGTGATGAAGACGATGCCCTGTTCATTGGAGGGGAAGAGGAGGATCGCCACGGGGACCAGAGCGATCGCCGGGATGGGGCGGATCACCTCCAGCACCGGGCCGAGCAGGTCCTCGGCGAGGCGCGAGCGGGCCACGAGCACGCCGGTGGCCACACCCAGGACGGCGGCGAGCAGGAACCCGGTGAGGATGCGGGTGAGGCTGTCGGTGAGGTCGGTCCAGTAGTGGGGGCCGGCCAGCCGGTCCGCGAAGGCGTGGGCCACGTCGGTGACGGTGGGGAACTGCGAGAAGCGCAGCCACAGGTCGATGTCCCGGCTGGTCAGCAGCTGCCAGAGGCCAAGGGCGGCGGCGAGCGAGGTGACGCGCAGTGCGTACCGGGTCACGACGCCCGCTCCAGTGCCTCGGCGTATGTGACGACACGCGCTCCGCCGTGCCCGGCGACGTACGCCTCGGCGGTTTCCGGTGCCACGAAGGGCAGCAGCTGGTGGCCGTCGGCGACCCAGACGGCCTGGTCGGAGAACCAGAGGGTGCCGGTGGTGGTGTCGGGGACGTAGGCGGCCCGGACGTCGGCGCGATGCTCGGCCACGTACCGCAGCAGCGCGGTGGGGGAGGTGAAGGTGACGGTCTTCTGCGCGCCCTCGGGCCAGACCTCGCCGGCCGGCGCCGGGGGCGTGGCGGAGAGCCGGTCGGCGTACTCCGTCGGGCCGAGCGCCCTCTTCACGTACTGGTCGTCGACGAAGGCGTCCACGTCCACGTCGCCGGTGAGGTCGGCGTCCTTGAGGATCGACACGTCCTTCTTCAGGGCGGCGACGAGCTGCGGTTTGATCGCCGGGTCGAAGGTGGCGATGCCCTGGGCGCCGTTGTAGAGGTAGACGGCCTCGGCGGGCAGGCCGGTGGCCTTCGCGACCTTCTCGGCGGCGGCCACCGGGTGGTCGTCGAGGTAGTCGGTCGCCTGGGCCTGTGCCTTCAGAAAGGCCTCCAGCACGGCCGGGCGTTTCTTCGCGAAGTCCTCGCGGGCGGTGACTCCGTGGAAGGTGGGCAGGTTCAGACGCGCCCCGTCGTACAGAGCCCTCGCCTTGCCCTGGTGGGCGAGCAGCCCGGGCCAGGCGACGAACTGCGAAAGGGCGTCCACGCTGCCCGAGGAGAGGGCAGAAGCCCCCACCGCGGGTTGCTGGTTGAGCTTTTCGATGTCCTCGCCGGGGTCGAGACCGGCGCGTTGCAGGGCACGGACGAGTGTGCCGTCGGCGGCCGAGCCGACGCTCGTCGAGACCTTCTTGCCCTTCAGGTCCTTCAGGGAGGTGAGTGAGGAACCGGGTGCGGTGACGATGGTGTTGAGGCCGCCGCGGAGGTTGTAGCCGGTGACCGAGACCAGGCGGGTCGGTTTGCCGAGCTGCTTGCCACGGGCCGCGTTGATGAGCAGGGGGAAGTCACCCATCGAGCCGATGTCGGTCTTCCCCGCGGTCATCTGGGCGGTGATGGGGGCGCCGGTGGCGTAGTCCTGCCAGTTCACCTTGTAGGTGACGCCGCCGCCGAGGGCGTTGAGCTGTTTCTCGAAGTAGCCGAGGGAGCGCAGGAGGGTGCCGGCCGTGACGGTGTTGATCGTCCTGGACTGGTAGCCGACGGTGACGGTGACCGTGGATCCGTCCCCGTCGGCCGACGCGTCGCCGCCGCAGGCGGTGAGGGAAAGGAGCAGGGCGGCGACGGCGGCGGCGGAGGAGAGCGCGGTGCGTTCGGGCTTCATGGGCGTCGGGCCTCTCACCGGAGCAGGTAGGGCATGTTGACCGTCACGGCCCCGGTGGGGCAGCGGGCGGCGCACGGGCCGCAGTACCAGCACTCGTCGACGTGCATGTACGCCTTGCCGCTGCGCTCGTCGATGGCGAGGGAGTCCAGCGGGCACATGTCGACGCAGAGCGTGCAGCCTTCGATGCACTTCGACTCGTCGATGGTCACGGGCACGTCGGCCCGCTGGGGTGCCAAGGACATGGCTGTCTCCAGGGAGGGGGCGCGAGAGGGAGGGTGATTACAGGGAACGGTGCAGGAGACCGCTCATCGTGATGCGGTCGCCGCGGAAGCGGATGAACTCCAGGTCCACGGGCCGGCCATCCGAGAGGTGGGTGAGCCGTTCGAGCATCAGGACCGCCGCGCCGCGCGGGGCCTCCAGTACGGCAGCGGAGTGCGCGTCCGCGGTGACGGCCTCCAGCGTGATCTCAGCGTGGCCGAGGGGCCGGCCGGTGACGGACTCCAGGAGGCGGAAGACGTCCGTGTTCTCGAGGTCGGCGCCGAGCAGCTCGGTGCCGATATCGAGGGGGAGGTACGTGAGGTCCAGGGACAGCGGGACGCCGCCCAGGCGGCGCAGGCGTTCGATGTAGAGGACGTCGGCGCCGGGGGCGACGTGGAGGCGTTCGGCGACCGGAGCCGGGGCCGGGACGGGGACCGTCGTCCGGACCTCGTTGGTGATTGTGCCGTGGTCGTGGAGTGTTTCCGCGAGGCCCATCAGACGGTCCAGTCCGTGGGCGTACTTACGCGCCACGATCACGGTGCCGACGCCGGGCTGGCGGGCCACGAGTCCTTCGGCACGCAGGAGGTCGAGAGCCTGGCGAACGGTGTTGCGGGAGGCGTCGTACTCGGTGGCGAGGGCGTCCTCGTGGGGGAGTACGCCGTTCGCGAAGGCGTCGGTGCGGAGTTGGCGGCGGAGCAGGTCGGCGAGTTGGCGGGCCCGGTCGGCGCGCAGCCGGCGCCGCGTGCGGTGGGCGGCGACGGTGGTCGCACCCTGGCCGGCGTGGTCTCGGATGCGGTCGGTGGCGGGCATGGCTGGAACCATACCGATCTGGTCGGGTTAGTGGTGTTGCTGGATTGTTGCGCCACCGGGAGGTTCGCCGATCGGGCGGGTGAGCTGGGGATCTGTGGCGCGGTGGGGGAGTTCTGCCACCTGGGCTCCGCCGCCTGGGCTCTGATACCGGGGGCACCTGGGCTCTGGCACCCGGGCTCCGCCACCTGACTTCTGGCACCTGGGTTCTTGCACCGGTGTCCGCGGGATCACCGGTGCGGGTGCCCGCAGCTGGGACGGCACGAGTGCCCGTGGCCGGTGCGGTCGTCGGTCACGCCAGGGGGGTCAGGCCAGGGCGGTCAGGCCAGGGCGGTCAGGCCCGGGGCGAAGGTGATCAGCAGGGGGAGGAAGGGGACCAGCGCGGCTGTCGCCGTGGTCAGGGCGCGGTGGCGTGGGGCCAGGCGGGGCGGAGGCTCCAGGAGGCGGTCGACCCGTTCGCCGAGGAGGCGGTGGCTGGAGGAACAGGACAGGACGCCGCGGTGCTGGTTGAGCTCGATCAGGGCCAGCGCCGTGGTCAGGTGGCCGCAGCGGCGGGAGGCGGTGTCGTCGGCGGAGAGTTCGACCAGGCGGTGGGTCTGGTCGCAGAAGTGGGCGAAGAGCGGGACCCGTGGGAAGCCGGTGGCCAGGGCGGTGGACAGGTGCAGCAGCCAGTCGTGGCGGGCCCGTGCGTGGCCGCGCTCGTGGGTGAGGACGGCGTCGAGCTGGTGATCGGTGAGGCGGTGCAGGGCGCCCGTGGTGACGACCAGTTGGGGCGGGCTGCCGGGCATCCACCAGGCGTCCGGGTACTCGTCCTCCAGGACCAGCAGCGGGCCGCGGGCGGCGGGGAGCCCGGCGGGCAGGTCCGGGGCGCGTTCGCGCAGGTGGGCACGGGACCGGGCGCGGCGGCGACGGGCCTCGACGAGCTCGCGGGCGAGCATGGCGGTCGTCCAGGCGGCGCCGCCGGCAAGCAGCAGGGTGAGCGCGGCGGCCCAGGGCGGGCCGGCGGAGAGGTTGTAGGCCGCGGTCACCGCCGGCGGCGCCGGTGCGAAGAGCTGGGCGCGCACCGTGCCGAAGACGGCCGCGGCGCCGAGGACGAGGGCCGTCAGACAGCACAGCAGCACCGTGGCGACCAGGCACTGCCACACCCACAGAGCGACCACGGGATCCCGTTCGGGCCACGTGGACCGGGTCAGCGCGCGCGGTGCCGGTACGGCGGCGGTCACGGCGACGACGAACAGCAGGAGCAGGCAGACGGTCATGCCACGGGCTCCGGATTCCTGGTCGGAAGGGCGGGCGGCTCTCGCTTGCGGGGCTGTGCGGGGCGGTGCTGGTGGTGCTGGGGCGGTGCTGGGCGGTGCGCCGGGCCGTGATCACTGCGCCGGGCCGTGACCACCGGGGATCACTGCGCCGGGCCGTGACCACTGCGCGGCGGTGCTGCGGCTCTGGTCGTGCGGTGCTCCGAGGCGTACCCGAGGCCCGCGTCGTGCACGGTCCCGGGGCGCTGCCCGAGAGGGCGGACGTGCCGCGCACACCGCCCGACGCCAGTATGACGGTGCCGGGCGGTGCGAGTCAGGTGCCGAGGGGCAACGGATTCGGGAGATCCGGGCGCGGGAGGCTACCGCTGCGCCGACCGTCCGACCACCCGGCCGGTCACCTCGCCCAGCCCCACCCGGGTGCCGCCCGGCCCCGGCGCCCAGGCTGACAGGGTCACCACGTCCCCGTCCTCCAGGAACGTCCGCTTGCCGTCGGGCAGGTCCAGCGGGTCGCGTCCGTTCCACGTCAGCTCCAGCAGCGACCCGCGCTCGCGCTCGGTCGGCCCGCTCACCGTGCCCGAACCGTAGAGGTCACCGGTGCGCAGCGAGGCGCCGTTGACGGTCATGTGGGCCAACTGCTGGGCGGCCGTCCAGTACATGGTGGAGAACGGGGGCTCGGAGACGACGTGACCGTTGACCGCGACGGAGATCCGCAGGTCGTAGCCGCCGGGGCCGTCCCCCTCCCCGTTCGTGTCGTCCAGGTAGGGCAGCAGTTCGTGCGTCCGCTCCGGCGGCGCCACCCGCGCCTCCTCCAGGGCGTCCAGCGGCGTGATCCAGGCCGACACCGACGTGGCGAAGGACTTGCCGAGGAACGGGCCGAGGGGGACGTACTCCCAGGCCTGGATGTCCCGCGCGGACCAGTCGTTGAGCAGGCACAGTCCGAAGACGTGCTCGCGGAAGTCACCGAGCGCCACCGGACTGCCCGGCTCGGACGGCACGCCCACCACGAAGCCGACCTCCGCCTCGATGTCGAGGCGGACGGACGGGCCGAAGACGGGAGCGGCGTCGGCCGGGGCCTTGCGCTGGCCGGACGGCCGCACGACGTCCGTGCCCGACACCACGACCGTTCCGGAGCGGCCGTGGTAGCCGATCGGGAGGTGCTTCCAGTTGGGAGTGAGGGAGTCGGCGGCGTCGGGGCGGAAGATCCGGCCGACGTTCCGGGCGTGGTTCTCGGAGGCGTAGAAGTCGACGTAGTCCGCCACCTCGAAGGGCAGGTGCAGGGTCACCGACGACAGCGGGTGGAGCAGTGGCTCCAGGGTCTCCCGGTGGGAGGGGACCGTCACCCAGGCCGTCAGCGCCCGCCGTACGTCCGACCAAGCGGTGCGGCCGGCCGCCAGCAGCGGGTTCAGGGTGGGGCGTGCGAGCAGGGAGGCGTACGGCGATCCGAGTGCGTGGGCCGCCGCGCCGGCGTCGAGGACGTGGTCGCCGAGCCGGACGCCCACCGTCCGCTCCTGTGTGCCGGGGACCGAGAACACGCCGTACGGAAGGTTGTGCGGGCCGAAGGGATCGCCCTCGGGGACATCGAAGGGGGGCATCGGGTGCTGCCTCGCTTTCGTGCTCGCCGTCTGCGCCGTGCGCGCCGTGTGCCACGTGTTCCGTGGCCGGGCCACACGTTACGGGGGACATACCGGTCTTGGGCAGTGTTCAGGGAGGTGGCTGCGCGTGGCGGGGAGGGCGCGTTCAGGCGGGCCGACGTGCGGGGAGTGATCCGGGCGCCGGGACGAGGGGCGCGGAGAGTGGCCGGTGGGGCGCCTGCTTCACCGCCCGCGTACGCCCGCGTGAACGGACGTGGCCGTGGCGCTCCGCTTTCGGTCGTGTGCGGGAAGTTGTCCACAGGCCGGTACGCAATCTTGACGGAGCGGTGCGAAGGGGGTGACTCTGGGCGGGTGCCGGAAGGCCTCGGGGAGGGGGCGTTCGAAGGCACACCAGGGGGGCGGATGGCCATCGGGGAGGCCGGTCCGGGATCGCGGCGGGATGGTTCGCAGCCGAGCAGACGGCTGGAAGAGACCATGCGCGGCCGACTCGGCCGGGAATGCGTGTACGTACCGTCATGCCGTTTCGCGCTGTACGTGGCACTGCGCCACTGGTGCCCGCCGGGCGGCCGGGTGCTGATGTCGCCGGTCAACGACGACGTCATCTTCTTCGTCGTGCTCGCGGCCGGACTGCGGCCGGTGCAGGCGCCGCTGAAACCGTCGGACGCCTCCATCGACATCGATGCCGTGCCCGGTGAGGTGTGGGGCTCGTTGTCCGCCGTGCTGACGACGAACCTGTACGGAAACCCGGACCCCGCGCCGGAACTGCGCGCCCGCTGCGACGCCCTGGGCATCCCGCTGCTCGAGGACGCGGCGCACGCCATCGGCAGCGAGGTGGGCGGACGGCCGGTCGGCGCCTGGGGCGACGCCTCCGTCTTCAGCCTGTCCAAGCATGTCGGCGCCAAGGCCGGGGGCATTCTCGCCCTCGCCGATCCGGGGCTGCGGGAGGCGCTGGAGAAGTCCTGCGACGATCTGCTGCTGCCGCGCCGTGCGACGGCCGAGCTCGCCTACGCCGTACGGCCGTACGCGGAGGCGGCGGTGCGAGGGCTGGGGCTGCGACGGGCCGCCTGGGCCACGATGCGGCTGCTGGGGCTGATGGAGCGGGAGGAGATCCGGATGCCGCTGCGTCCCCAGGAGCTGGCCCGCGCCGTCGCCGTCGCCCCCGATCTCGGTGCCCACGATCCATGGGTCCGCGTGGACATGCACGACTACCGCCTGCGGGCCGGCCGGTTCCGGCTCGGGCGTGTCGGGCGCGGACTCGACCGGCTGGACGGCGTACTCGCCGACTGCCGGGCGGGGACGGAGTCGCTGCTGTCGACGCGCTGGGCGGAGCCGGCCGTGTGGGGGGAGCCGGTGGGCCGGCCGTCGGACGTGGCGCAGCCGCTGTTCCGGGTGCCGTTGCTCGTGGCGGACCGGGGCGCGGCGGTCCGGGCGCTGGCCCGGCGCGGCATCGTCGTCGGCTACCTCTACGACCCGCCCCTGGACGACTACGCGGGCGCGGCCTTCACCGACCTGTCCCCGTCCCCCGAGGGAGCGCGCTGGTTCGCACGCCACGCGCTGCCCGTGGACCCGCGGCGGGCCGGTGCGGTCGTCGCGGCGCTGGAGGAGTCCGGGATACGGCCGGCCGAGGTGCCGGAAGGGCTGGGTCCGTCCGGTGGCTGAGACCCGGGTGCAGGACACGGCCGCGGCACCCGCGGGTGGCGGCCCGGAACCGTCCGAGGGAGGGCACGGCGGCGACTCGCTCTTCAAGAACGCCTACTTCCTCATGCTCAGCACCGGCGTCTCCGCCGTGCTCGGGCTCGGTTTCTGGCTGGTGGCCGCCCGCTACTACTCGGAGGAGGCCGTCGGGCAGGGCTCGGCCGCCATCGCCGCCATGCGGCTGCTCGCCAGCATCACGGCGACCACGATGATCGGCGCCGTGGTCCGCTTCGTGCCGCGGGCCGGCCGCGCCACCGGACCGCTGGTGTGGCGTGCGTACGTGGCGAGTTCGCTGGTCGTCGCCCTGGCCGCCGTCGTCTTCCTGCTCACCCTCGACCTGTGGGGGGCGTCGTACGCCCCGCTGGGCACCGCGCCGGCGGGGGCGCTGTTCGTCGCGGCGTGCGTGGCCTGGGCGCTGCTCACCCTCCAAGACGGGGTGCTGACCGGGCTGCGCAGGGCCGAGTGGGTGCCGGCCGGGAACGCGGTGTTCTCGGTCGGGAAGCTGGTCCTCCTGGCCGTCTTCGCCAGCACGCTCCCGGTGCTCGGCATCTTCGTGTCGTGGGCCATGGCCATCGCCTTCTCCACGCTGCCGCTGGGCTGGCTGATCTTCCGCAGACTCATCCCGCGCCAGGCCGCCGCCGACCACGACGTGGAGCCGCCGGGGGCCCGTGAGATGGGCCGTTTCCTGGCCGGGGACTCGCTGGGCGCGCTGTTCAGTCTGGCGATGATCAACCTGCTGCCGGTGATGGTCGCGGTCCGTTTCAGCGCCGCGGAGAACGGCTACTTCTACGTCGCCTACACCGTCGGCGGCACGATGGAGTTCATGGCCATCAACATGGCCTCCTCCCTCACCGCGCACGCCTCGCACGACCCCCGCCGCCTCGCCGACGGCGTCCGCGGAGCGCTGCGCCGCATGACGCTGCTGCTGGTGCCGGTGGTGCTCTTCCTGGTCGTCTTCGCCCCGCAGATCCTCGCGCCCTTCGACGCGGACTACTCCGAGCACGGCTCCACGGTGCTACGGCTGCTGGCCATCGGCGCGCTGCCCCGCGTCGTCGTCGAGCTGTACATCGGCGTGCTGCGCGTCCAGGGGCGCACCGGCGTGCTCGCCGCCGTGCAGGGCACCATGTGCGTCCTCGTCCTGGGCAGCGCGGCGATGCTGTTCACGCCGGCCGGGATCGCGGGCGCCGGCTGGGCGGTGCTGCTGAGCATGACGGTGGTCGCCGCCGGTTGCGCGCCCGGCCTGCGCGCCACCCTCCGCGGTATCGAGGGCGCCGGTGTCAAGGAGCCGCGCGCGGGCAGGAGGCGGCGCCGGGGCAGGGGCCCGGCCGCTCCCGGGCGGGACCACGGCACCCCGGACCACGGCACCCCGGACCACGGCACCCCGGACTACGGCACCCGATGGGCGCGGCTGAACGCGACCGCCGGCTACGGCACCAGCTGGGCGCGCCGGGCGGCCTACGAGCACAAGGGCGCCGACGAGGACACGGCCAGCCTGTTCATCGGCCGGCCCGGATACGAGCGCGAGGCACTCCACGCGGACACGCTGGCGCTGGTCGTACGCCCGCACCACCCCGGCGCAGGGGCAGACGCCGAAGCGCGGGCCGGAGGTCCCATCGCCGACGCCGACGCCGACGCCGACGCCGACGCCGACGCCGACGCCGACGCCGCCATCCACGCCGCCGCCGACGCGGAAGCGCGGGCCGACGGCCCCGACGGGCGGGCGCCCACCGTGCCGGACGGTCCCGGTGATGCCCGGGAGCGGTGGCTGAGGGGAGCCCTGTGGTCCCTGCTCGCCGCTGCCACCGCGGTCTTCTGGGCGGCGCTGCGCGGCCTGCCGTGGCTGGACGGTGCGTCCGGCACGGCAGGGAACGCCGACGGTGGACCGACCGGGCGGCAGCTGCTGGAGGGGCTGCCGCTGCCGGCGCTCGTCGCCGGAGGCCTGCTGCTGGTGGTGTTCGTGGCGTCGGTGACGCTGTGCGCGGCGCGTGACGTGTGGCTGCCCGGGACCGCTCTGGGGTCCGCACTGCTCGCCCTGCACCTCGCGCCCGTGGCCCTCGGGTGGGAGCCCCGGGCGGTGGGCGGGACGTTGTACGAGCGGGCGGCCGGTGCCCTCGCGGAGGGGGTGGGTC
>NZ_JAGMUE010000172.1:0-628 GCF_019049165.1 Streptomyces sp. AC627_RSS907 | reverse complement strand
TATGTGAATGACACGACTTCGGCGGTACGCTTGAGCCCCGCTACATTGTCGGCGCGGAATCACTAGACCAGTGAGCTATTACGCACTCTTTCAAGGGTGGCTGCTTCTAAGCCAACCTCCTGGTTGTCTGTGCGACTCCACATCCTTTCCCACTTAGCGTACGCTTAGGGGCCTTAGTCGATGCTCTGGGCTGTTTCCCTCTCGACCATGGAGCTTATCCCCCACAGTCTCACTGCCGCGCTCTCACTTACCGGCATTCGGAGTTTGGCTAAGGTCAGTAACCCGGTAGGGCCCATCGCCTATCCAGTGCTCTACCTCCGGCAAGAAACACACGACGCTGCACCTAAATGCATTTCGGGGAGAACCAGCTATCACGGAGTTTGATTGGCCTTTCACCCCTAACCACAGGTCATCCCCCAGGTTTTCAACCCTGGTGGGTTCGGTCCTCCACGAAGTCTTACCTCCGCTTCAACCTGCCCATGGCTAGATCACTCCGCTTCGGGTCTTGAGCGTGCTACTCAAACGCCCTATTCGGACTCGCTTTCGCTACGGCTACCCCACCCGGGTTAACCTCGCAACACACCGCAAACTCGCAGGCTCATTCTTCAAAAGGCACGCAGTCACGAGA
>NZ_JAGMUE010000171.1:23300-27010 GCF_019049165.1 Streptomyces sp. AC627_RSS907 | reverse complement strand
ACGCCGCGGGGTCACCGGGTGCCGGGGATGCCGCGGGGTCACCGGTTGCCGGGGATGTCTCGGGCGTGGACGTCTCGGGCATGGACGTCGCGGGCATGGACGTCGCGGGCGGGGCCGCGGGTTCCACGGGTATCGCCGCAGGGGGCACGGTCGTCGCCGCGCGGGCGGCGGGGGTGGTCGCGGGGGCGGCGGTGGTCGTCGCGGGGGCCGCGTGGGTGGTCGCGGGGGCCGCGGGGTTGAGCAACCGCCTGTGCAGTTCCCGCAGTTCCGGCCCCGGATCGACGCCGAGCCGGTCGGCGAGCAGCCGCCGTACGGCGTCGTAGGCGGCCAGCGCCTCGGCGGGGCGGCCGGTGTCGCGCAGGGCGCGCAGCCGCAGCGCCTGCAGCGGCTCGTCCAGGGGATGGGCGTCGCACAGGGCGGTGAGCTCGGGCAGGGAGTACTCGGCCTGCCCGAGGTCGAGGGCGGCGGTGTGGCGGGCGCGCAGGACGTCCAGGTGCCGGGTCTCCCAGCGGGCCGCCTCGGCGGTGCGGTCGGGCAGGTCGGCGAGGGCGGGGCCGCGCCACAGGGCGAGGGCGTCGTCGAGTACGCAGGCCGCCTTGGCGGGGTCGCCGTCGGCGAGGGCGCGGGTGCCCTCGCCGGCCAGCCGGTCGAAGCGGTGCAGGTCGACGTCGTCGGGGGAGGCGGTGAGCCGGTAGCCGCCGTCGGCCGAGGCGACCGCGTCCGCGCCGAGCGCCCGGCGCAGCCGTCCGACCAGCGCCTGCAGCGCACCCGGCGCGTCGGCGGGCGGGTCGCCGTCCCACACCTCCTCCACCAGCAGCCCGGCGGGCACGGTGCGGCCGGACCTGAGGGCGAGCACGGTCAGCAGCGCGCGCAGCCGCGCCCCGCCGACCGGGACGACGGTGCCGTCGGAGCGGGTTGCCTGTGTGGTGCCGAGGATGCGATAGCGCACGGGCCCATTGTCCCTGGTGCCGCCCGAGCCGGTCACGGGGATTGTCCGACGCGGCGCCGGGGCCGGGAACCGGCGACCGGTCGCGAGACGTTTCGGCCACGGACCGGTACGGTCGGGCAGTCCCGCGTCGGTCGGGCAGTCCTCCGGAACCCCGCCGGTGCCGCGTGTCCGAGAACCGTGTGTCCGAGAGCCGTCCGTCCGAGAGCCAGGGAGTCCCATGACCACCGCCACCGCCCGCCCCAGTGACCGGCGGATCAGTCCCGTGTTCGTCGGGATCGCCGCCGTCACCGCGGTCACGGGCTGGGCCACCTGGACCGGCTTCGCCGAGCAGCCGGGCGTGGCCGTGTTCCTGTTCGTGACGGCCGCGTGGATCGTGTCGCTGTGCCTGCACGAGTACGCGCACGCGCGCACCGCGCTGCACGGCGGCGACGTCTCGGTCGGTGCGAAGGGCTATCTCACGCTGAACCCGCTGAAGTACACGCACGCCCTGCTGAGCATCGTGCTCCCCGTGGTGTTCGTGATCATGGGGGGGATCGGTCTGCCGGGCGGTGCGGTCTTCATCGAGCGGGGCCGGATCCGGGGCCGCTGGCGGCACAGTCTGATCTCGGCCGCGGGCCCGCTGACGAACGTCCTGTTCGCCCTGGTGTGCACGGCCCCGTTCTGGCTGGACGCGCTGGACGGCGTGCCGCGCGACTTCCGGCTCGCGCTGGCCTTCCTCGCGCTGCTCCAGGTCACGGCCGCGATCCTGAACTTCCTGCCGGTGCCGGGCCTGGACGGCTACGGGGTGATCGAGCCCTGGCTGTCGTACAACGTGCGGCGGCAGGTGGAGCCGCTCGCGCCGTTCGGCCTGCTGATCGTGTTCGCGCTGCTGTGGATCCCGTCGGTCAACGCGGTGTTCTTCGACGCGATCGACGCGGTCCTGCGCGGGCTGGGGATCAGCGAGCCGGACACGTACTGCGGCTTCGAGCTGTACCGGTTCTGGCAGACCGACGAGTACTGCTCGGCCGGCTCCTGACGCCGGCCGGCCGGTACGCCGGTCAGCCGGTGACGGACTCGCGCCGGGCGGCCTTGCCGCGCTTGAGGTAGTACCAGCACATGTTGGACGACAGGCCCGACAGCAGGACCCACACGACGCCGATCAGCACGCCGCCGCGCACGAAGGAGACGACGGCTGCGACCACGGCGAGTACGCAGACGGCCAGGGCGTAGAGGGCGAGGCGGGGCATGAGGGGGGCTCCTGTCGGGGGACACGTGCGGGTGCCGCTCCTACGGGCACCACGGGTACTTCTGGCACCCACCAGTGTCCCCCATCGCCTCATACGTCCGTGACGCGGAGCCCGGCGTGTGCCTTGTAGCGGCGGTTGACGGAGATCAGGTTGGCGACCAGCGACTCGACCTGGTGGGCGCCCCGGAGCCGCCCGGCGAAGACGCCGCGCATGCCGGGGATGCGGCCGGCGAGGGCCTGCACGATCTCCACGTCGGCGCGTACCTCGCCCAGCACCATCACATCGGTGTCGATCTCGTCGATCTCCGGGTCCTGGAGGAGGACCGCCGAGAGGTGGTGGAAGGCGGCCGTGACCCGGCTGTCCGGCAGCAGGGCGGCGGCCTGCTCGGCGGCGCTGCCCTCCTCGGGCTTGAGCGCGTAGGCGCCCTTCTTGTCGAAGCCGAGCGGGTTGACGCAGTCGACGACGAGCTTGCCGGCCAGTTCCTCGCGCAGGGACGCGAGGGTCTCGCCGTGGCCCTCCCACGGCACGGCGACGATCACGACGTCGCCGCGGCGGGCGGTCTCGGCGTTGTCGGCGCCCTCGACGCCGTGCCCGATCTCCTCGGCGGCGGCCCGGGCGCGCTCCGCGGCGCGCGAGCCGACGATCACCTTCTGGCCGGCCTTGGCGAGGCGGTAGGCGAGCCCCTTGCCCTGGGGGCCGGTGCCGCCGAGCACGCCGACGACGAGCCCGGAGACGTCGGGCAGGTCCCAGGGGTCCTTGGCGGGGGCCTTCTGTGCAGCACTGTCGGTAGAGGTCATGGGCCGACCCTACGTCCGGCCGGGACGTCCCACCGGTCGGGGTGTCCCGGCCTGAACGCCGTCCCCAGGTCGGGCGAATCACCGGCGAACGCCGGGCCGCGCGTCACCGGTTGCGGCAGGATGCGGGCGCATGGACGCCGTACGGGTCGCGCTGCTGCGGGAAGTGCTCGCCGGGACCGAGTGGCTGGGGGCCACCCGGCGGTTCGCGGGGGCGCTGCGGGGCTCGGTCGTGCCGCACGGGGGCGGGCTGCTGCTGGTCGGCACCGCCGAGCACGAGCCGTGGCACCTGGCGGCGCACCTGGTGGACGAGGCCGCCTGGTCGGGGACGCCGGAGCTGACGCCCACCCTGGTCCGGCACGCCGCGCGCCCGTCGGACCCGGCGCACCTGTCGGTGGGGCTGGGGCGGCTGGCGGCGGCCCGGCGCGGGGAGACCCTGCTCGTGGTGACGCCCGACGCCCCGGGCGCCCCGCTGCTGGAGCGGGTGCACGACGCCCGCCGGGCCGGCGCGACGGTGCTGGCGCTGGGCACCGGGGAGCGGGAGCTGACGACCATGGCGCACGAGACGCTGGCCGTGCCGGACGGCGCCGAGCTGGACCTGGACACCGTGCAGCACCTGGTCAGCGCGGCGGCCGGGGAGAACGCGGGGCCGCCGCCCCGGCGCCGCCCCCGCTTCCGCGACCGCCTGTCCCGCCTGGCCGACCGCCTGACGGCCCCGCCGCCCCCGCACTGGTGACGCCC
>NZ_JAGMUE010000171.1:2955-23230 GCF_019049165.1 Streptomyces sp. AC627_RSS907 | reverse complement strand
GCCCTGCCCCACGCCGCCGCACGGCCGCCGCCTCTCCGGCGCCGACGGACGAGCCCGGACGCCGGCGCTCGCCCCTCCCCGGCCCACGACGCCCCGCGCGCCACCACCGCGCGCCCGCCACCGCCTCCACCCCGGCGAAAGGCCTGGGCGGTCGACGGTCCCGCCCCGCCCCGGCCCGCGAACGCCCCGCCCCACGGCGCCACCGCCTCCGCCTCCGCCCCGAGGAGAAGGCCGAGGAGGGCGACGGCCCGCCCCCTCGGGAAAAGGGTTTGCCCGGGCCTCGTCCGCGGCTCACGATGAGCCTTCGTGACCGACGACTCCCCCACCCCGTCCGCGGGGCCCGGTGGCCTGCGTGCCCTGCTGCCCGACCTCTCCCCCTGGCGGGCCTCGCCGGACTTCCGGCGCCTCTGGGTCGCCGGTCTGATCACGAACTTCGGGAGTTTCCTGACGCTCGTCGCGCTGCCGGTGCAGATCAAGGAGCTGACGGGGTCGGCGGCGGCCGTGGGGGCGATCGGGGCCGTGGAGCTGGTGCCGCTCGTGGTGTTCGGCCTCTACGGCGGCGCGCTGGCCGACGCGTGGGACAAGCGCAAGCTGATCGTGTGGACGGAGGCCGGTCAGGGCGTGCTGTGCGCCGTACTCCTGGTCAACGCGCTCGTGCCGAGCCCGGCGGTGTGGCCGCTGTACGCCGTCGCCGCGTGCACGTCGGCGCTCGGCGCGGTGCAGCGCCCCGCGCTCGACGCGCTGATCCCGCGGATCGTGGCCCACGAGCACCTGCCCGCCGCCGCCTCGCTGAACGCGCTGCGCTGGCAGGTCGGCGGGATCGCCGGTCCGGCGCTGGCCGGCCTGGTGGTGGCGTACGCGGGGCTGGGGTGGGCGTACGCGGTGGACCTGGTCACCTTCCTCCTGTCCGTGGTCCTGGTGGCCGGGCTGGCCTCCTCGCCCGCCTCGCACGAGGCGCGCAAGCCCTCGTGGGCGGCGATCGCGGAGGGCGCCCGGTACGCGTGGCACCGCAAGGAGCTGCTGGGCACGTACGCGATCGACCTGGCCGCGATGTTCCTGGCGATGCCGCTCGCGGTGCTGCCGTTCCTGGCGGACGAGCTGGACGCCGAGTGGTCGCTGGGGCTGATGTACGCGGCGATCCCGGCGGGTTCCCTGCTGGTCGGCGTGAGCAGCGGGTGGACGTCGCGGGTGCACCGGCACGGGCGGATGGTGGCGCTGGCGGCGGCCGGCTGGGGGGTGGCCGTCGCCGCGGCGGGCGTCGCCGGGAACGTGTGGCTGGTGCTGCTGTGCTTCGTGCTCGCCGGCGCCTGCGACATGGTCAGCGGCATCTTCCGCGGCGCGATGTGGAACCAGACCATCCCGGACGAGCTGCGCGGCCGGCTCGCCGGGATCGAACTGCTGTCGTACTCGGTGGGCCCGCAGCTCGGTCAGGTCCGGGCGGGCGGGACGGCCGCGCTCGCCGGGGTGCGGGCGTCGGTGTGGTCGGGCGGCCTGCTGTGCGCGGGCGCCGTAGGGCTACTGGCGCTGTGCCTGCCGACGATGATGGCGTACGACGCGCGGACCGACGAGCACGCGGTGCGGCTGCGCGAGAAGCGCGCGGCCGAAGCCGCAGCCACGCCCACGGCCGCACCGGTGGCCGCGGAGGAGTGACCGGCCGGCCGGCGTCTCAGTCGTCGTCCGGGCGTCCGGAGGAGGGGGCGTCGTGCCACCTGGGGTCGGTCTCCCACTCGAGGTTGCGCTCGCGGGCGGTCTCCATCGCCTGCTCGGCCTCCGTGCGCGAGGCGTACGGCCCGAAGCGGTTCTTGGCCGGGCACTCCGGGCCCTCCTCGACCTTCCTGTGCTCCAGGCAGTAGTACCACTCGCCCGGTTTCCCGACCGTGCGCTTCTTGAACAGGGCCATGACCGGCTCCTTTCGCCAGGGACATGGTCTCGCATGCCCGCTGGTTAGACTCGCTGTCATGTCTTCTGGCCAGTCGCTGCTCGTACCTGGGGAGCTCTCTCCCACCCGTTCCGTACCCGGAAACATCCGGCGGCCCGAGTACGTCGGCAAGCCCGCGCCGGCGCCGTACACCGGACCGGAGGTGCAGACGCCCGAGACGATCGAGGCGATGCGCGTGGCCGGCCGGATCGCGGCGCGGGCGATGGAGGAGGCCGCGAAGCTCATCGCGCCCGGCGTGACGACGGACGAGCTGGACCGGGTGGCGCACGAGTACATGTGCGACCACGGCGCCTACCCGTCGACGCTGGGCTACCGGGGTTTCCCCAAGTCCCTGTGCAGCTCGGTCAACGAGGTCATCTGCCACGGCATCCCGGACTCGACGGTGCTGCGCGACGGCGACATCGTGAACCTGGACGTGACGGCGTACATCGGCGGCGTGCACGGCGACAACAACGCGACGTACCTGGTCGGCGACGTGGACGAGGAGAGCCGGCTGCTGGTCGAGCGGACCCGGGAGTCGCTGGCCCGCGCGATCAAGGCGGTCAAGCCGGGCCGGCAGATCAACATCATCGGCCGGGTCATCGAGTCGTACGCGAAGCGGTTCGGGTACGGGGTGGTGCGGGACTTCACCGGCCACGGGATCAACTCGTCGTTCCACTCCGGGCTGATCGTCCCGCACTACGACAGCCCGCACGCCACCACCGTCATCCAGCCCGGCATGACCTTCACCATCGAGCCGATGCTGACGCTCGGAACGCACGAGTACGACATGTGGGACGACGGCTGGACGGTCGTGACGAAGGACCGCAAGCGCACGGCGCAGTTCGAGCACACCCTGGTGGTGACCGACTCCGGGGCCGAGATCCTGACTCTTCCCTGACCTCTCGTACGCGCCACCGGAACGGCCCGCTCTCCTCGGAGGGCGGGCCGTTCCGCGTCCGGATGGGCTTTTACCGACAGACCGTCGGCAAGCTATTGACTTAGGTAAGCCTAACCATAAAAAATCAGCCCATGGACTCCTTCTCGACGCTCATCCGCACCGCCTCCCACGAGCAGCACGTGGAGGCGGAGACCTCGACCTTCATGAGCGACCTGCTGGGCGGGCGGCTCGGCGTCGACGCCTACGCGCGCTACACCGAGCAGCTGTGGTTCGTCTACGAGGCCCTGGAGGCCGGGGCCGGCCGGCTGGCGTCGGACCCGGTGGCCGGGCCGTTCGTGCGGCCGGAGCTGATGCGGCTGGCCTCGCTGGAGCGGGACCTGACGCATCTGCGCGGCGCGGACTGGCGCGCGGGGCTGACCGCCCTGCCCGCGACCGAGGAGTACGCGGCCCGGGTGCGCGAGTGCGCCGAGGACTGGCCGGCCGGGTACATCGCCCATCACTACACCCGCTACCTCGGCGACCTGTCCGGCGGCCAGATCATCCGCGACAAGGCGGAGCGGACGTGGGGCTTCGCCAGGAAGGGCGACGGGGTCCGGTTCTACGTCTTCGAGGAGATCACCAACCCGGCCGCGTTCAAGCGCGAGTACCGGGAGCTGCTGGACGGCATCCGCGCGGACGACCTGGAGAAGCAGCGGATCGTCGCCGAGTGCAAGCGGGCCTTCGCCCTGAACACGGCGGTCTTCCGGGCCCTGGGCGAGGAGTTCCCGCTCTCCGCGTGAGCGGCGGGTCCGGGCTCTCGGCGCGAGCGGCGGTCGGCGCTCTGCGCGTGAGCGGCGGGACCGGGCTCCCGGCGTGAGCGGCGAGTCGGCGCTCTGCGCGTGAGCGGCGGGTCCGGGCTCTCGGCGCGAGCGGCGAGTCGGCGCTCACGCCGAGAGCGGCGCCCGTCACCGCTCCAGGCGCACCCGGCCGCCGATCTCGACCCAGCCCTCGGGCTGCGGCGCGGTCAGGATCTGCGAGCCGGCCCCCTGGGTGATGTTCAGGGCCCGGCCCAGCCGCTCGGTGAGCAGCAGTGCCGCCGCGCCGGTCGCCTCGTCCTCGTCGATGCCGTCGCCGCGTCCCGGGAAGGCGCGGGCCCGCACCCGCCCGGCCGGCTCGTCCTCCCACGCCCAGGCGTAGACCCACTCCCCTTGCGGCGGCACCGCCAGGTCGTCCACCTCGGCGGCGGTGGCGTACTGGCGCAGGGTGCGCGGCGGAGCCCACTCGGGGCGGGCCTCGATCCAGCTGAACTCGCCGTCCAGCCGGGCGCCCACCACCCCGGCCGGGGTGACGAGTTCGGGCACGTCGAGCAGCCAGGCGGTGCCGACGCAGGGGTGCCCGGCGAACGGCAGGCGCAGGGCCGGCGTGTAGATGTCGACGACGCCGCGCTCGGGATCGTCGACGAACACGGTCTCGCTGAAGCCGAGTTTCGCGGCCAGTTCCTGCCGCCCCGCGGGGTCCGGCAGCACGGAGCCGTCCCGGACCACGCCGAGCTCGTTGCCGTATCCGCCGTTCGGCGCGCAGAAGACGCGCAGTACGTCGTAGTCAGTCACCGGGGCATTCAAGCATCGTCGTCGGGCGGCCAGACCGGTGTGGGGGCCTCGTCGTACGGCAGGGCGGCGAGTGTGTCCGCGTACGCCCGTGCGAGTGCGGCGTGCCGGGGTCCGGGGGCAGGGCCGGCGGGGCGGGCCGCGCGGGCCTCGTTGATCTCATCGGCGGTCCGCCGCCACTCCGCCTCGTCCGGCAGGCGGGCCAGCACCACGCAGGCCGGCTCGCGGCCCTCGGCCAGGGCCGCCACGGCCCGGTCGTGCCCGTCCAGGATCAGCCAGCCGTCGAGGAAGGACACCCACCACAGCAGCACGGGGGCGAGGGTGCCGTCCCGGGCGTGCTTGCGGTAGGCCTTCACGCGCGGCGCGTCGGGTGCGGAGAGGGGGCGCAGCGGCAGCACGCCGTGCCAGCCGCCGCCGCAGAGCAGTTCGAGGACGCAGTCGGGCCAGTCCCGTACGAAGTCCTCCGTCCAGATGCCGGGAGCGAAGGAGGCGCGTGCGGTGATCCCCCAACGCCCGTCGTGCAGCGGTCCTTCGGGGGCTTCTTCCAGCCAACGGGCGTACCGGTGGCGCCAGTCGGCGGGCTCGCGCATCGACGCGGCGCGCAGTGGCGGCAGGGGGGAGCGGTGGCCGGTCGCGCGGCGCAGGTGCAGCTCCCGGCAGCAGCCGTCGCCGAGGGACCGGGTCAGGATCAGCGGGCGGTCACCCTGGTGCAGGGCCGGCGTGCCGGCGTTCGTCCGCACGAACCGCAGCGGGGGCGGGCCGGGGCGGCCACGGACGTCCAGGACCAGTGGTCCCGGTGTCCGTTCCCTCGTCGCCCGCCTCATGCGGACAGTATCGGGGGTGGGCCGCCCCGGCCCGTAGTGCTTTCCCGCGGGTGCCGTCCCGCGGGTGCGGGTGCCGTCCCGCGGGCGCGGGTGCCGTCCCGCGGGCGCGGGCGCCGTCCCGCGGGCGCGGGCGCCGTCCCGCGGGCGCGGGCGCCGTCCCGCGGGCGCGGGCGCCGTCCCGCCGGTCGCCCGCCGCCGGTCGCCCGCCGCGGGTCGCCCGCCGCGGGCCGTCTGCCGTCGGTCGCCTGCCGTCGGTCGCCTGTCGCGGGTTCCTACGCCTGCGTCGTCCGCCGCTTGCGCGCCGCGAACACCGCGCCCGCGCCGATCGCGACCGCGAGGCCGGCTGCACCCGCCAGGGCCGGGCCCGGGATGTCCGAGCCGGTGGAGGCGAGGCTTCCGCCGCCGGTGGTCGAGCCGGTGCCGCCGATGGTGGAACCGGTGCCGCCGGTCGTCGAACCGGTGCCGCCGGTCGTCGACCCGGACGCGCCGCCGGTGCCGCCCGCGGTGCCCGAGCCGCCGGCCCCGCCCGTGCCGCCGCCCCCGGGAAGCTGCGCGTCCTCGCTCAGCGCCACCGACAGGTCGACGGCGTCGAGGGCCGTGCCGGCGGTGTAGAAGTCGCCGAAGGCCTTCGCGCCGGCCTCGGTGAGCGTCGCGGCGACGTCGTCGACCGTGATGACGTCGTTGCGCGCGGTCAGGTCGGCGGACTTGGCCGCGAGGTCGGCCAGGACCACGCCCTTGGTCCGCGTGCCGAGGCTGTTCACATCGGCGGTCAGCTTGCCGCTGCCGCCGTCGAGGGTGGCCTTCAGGTTGCTCAGGGTCAGGTCAAGGCCGTAGGTGCCGTTCGTCTCGTGGCCCTTGAAGTTCACGGCGCCCTCGAAGGTGGCGGTGAGCTTGTCGGCGTCGGTGTCGTAGGTGCCGGTGGCGTCCTTGAAGGTGAAGGCGCCGTTGCCGGCCGCCTGGGCGGCTCCGCCGGAGACGGTGACCTCGCCCTTGGCCACGGGGCCGGTGACGTAAGAGCGGAAGGACTGCTTCACGCCCCAGCCGAGGGTGCCGTCGGCAATCTCGCCCTTGGCGGCGGCCTGGGTGGCCGTGGCGGAGGCGGACGGCGACGGGCCGGTGCCGGTGGACTTCGTCGGCGTCGGGTCCGGGTCGGGGGTCTCGGTCTTCGGCGGTGTGGTGGGGGTGGTCTGGGTGGCCGACGGGGTCGGCTTCGGGGACTCCGGCTCCTCGGTGGGCGACGGGGAGGCGGGCGGCGTGGTCGGCGGCGTCTTCCTGACCACCGTCAGCGGGTCACCCGCCGCGCCCGCGTAGCCCGGGCTGCCGAGGAAGTCCCCGGCCTCGGCGGTGAGCGTGGTCGCCATGTCCTTCATGTCGCGGGTCACGGCGACCGTGGCGAGCGGGACGTCGTCGCCCTCCGTGGTCCTGGGGGTCCCCTGGGAGCTGTCGACCTTCTTCACGTCGGCGGTGATCTCGCCGGCCTTGCTGTCGAAGCGCACGTCGGTGAGGGTCACCTCGAAGCCGTGCGTCTTGGACGCGCTCACCAGGCTGCCCTTGAAGGCGAGCTCGACGGTGTGGCCGGTGGTGTCGTAGGTGCCGGTGCCGTCGACGAAGGTGAAGGCGCCGTTGCCGGTGGCCTGCGAGGCGCCGTCCGCCGTGGTGAAGCCGCCGAACATGCCGACGTAGGTGCGGTACGACTGCTTGATGCCCCAGGTCAGTTCGTAGTCCTTCAGGGGCATCTCGGCGGCCGAGGCGGTGGTCGTGCCGACCGTGGCGAGGGCGGTGGCGCCGAGTGCGGCGGCCGTGGCCACGGCGGCGGCGAGTGCGGTGGAGCGGCGTCGTCTGACGGGCATGCTCGGTTCTCCTTGGGGGGCGGGCCGCCGGTGGGCGGGCGGTGTCGAGGGTTCAGCCCTGGTCCGCGTCCGAGGGGGACGCGGCGGGCCGGGCGCGGCGCCTGTGGACGGCGACGGCCACGAGGGCCGCGGCCAGAAGCAGGGCGCCGGCGGTGAGGGTGACGGGCAGGGCGGGGAAGTCGCCGTCGTCGGCGGCGCTCGCGACGGGTTCGGCGGAGTTCTCCGGCTCGGTGGTCCTCTTCGGCTGCGGGCTCGCGCTCGCCGTGGGGGCGCTGCCCAGGTCGGGCAGGGCGGGCAGCTTCGCGTCGGCGGTGAGGGCGACGGCCAGGGAGACCGGGTCCATCTCGGTGCCCGCGCGGTACATGCCGCCGAAGGCCTCGGCGCCGCGCGCGGTGAGCTTCGCGGGGGCCTCGGTCACCTTCACCAGGCCGTCGGCGGGCTTCGGTTCCTCGACGGTGAAGGTCACCAGGGGCACCTTCTCGCCCGTCAGGTCCGGGCTCTTCACATCGGCGTAGAGGGTGCCCTTGCCGTCCTGGATCTCGGCCCGTACGCCGCTCAGGCTCAGGTCGAGGCCGTGGGCGCCGGTGAAGCGCACGGCGCCGTCGAAGGACGCGGTGAGGTCGCCGTCCGCGTACGTCCCCTCGCCGCCGGGGAAACGGAAGAGGGCGCCGCCGTCCTGGGCGCCGGCGGTGAGGGCCCACTCGCCGTCGGCGATGTCGCCGGTGACGTACTCGCGGAAGGTGCGGCGCACGCCCCAGTCGACGGCGCCGTCCTCGATGGCGCCCTCCTTCGCGGCCGAGCCCGACGTCCGCTTCGCGTCCGGCGACTTGGACGGCTGCTTCTCCTGCTGCCGCGCCGCCGCCCGGACGTCGGCGGACAGGCTCACCGGGTCCAGCGCGGTGCCGGCGGTGTAGTACCCGGCGAAGGAGCGGGCGCCCTCGGCGGTGAGGGTGGCGGGCAGGTTGTTCAGCGCCACGGTGGCGCCGCCGCCCCGCATGTCGATGCCGCCCAGGGAGAGTGAGGCGAAGGGCACCTGACGGGACGTCGTGACCGCCCCGGTGTCCTTCGCCTTGCTGGTGACGTCCACGTGGAGCGTGCCGGTGGAGCCGGAGATGCTCACGGTGGGACGGCTGAGGGTGAGGTCGAGCTGGTGGGCGCCCGTGCTCGTGCGGTGGCCGAGGAAGCGCACGCCGCCCAGGAAGGCGGCGCGGAAGGCGCCCGTGTCGCCGTCGTAGGTGCCGGCCGCCGAGTGGAAGCGGAAGGTGCTGCCGCCGACGGTGGCCACTCCCTGGGTCAGGGAGTAACCGCCCTTCGCGATCGGCCCGGTGACGTAGCTCTGGAACGACGACTTGATGCCCCAGTCGAGCCGCCCGCCCTGCACGGTCCGGCTCTCGGCGTGTGCGGCGGTCGCCGGGAGAAGGGCTCCGAGGACCGCCGCGCACAACACGGTGACCAGGGCGCGTAGACGGGCGGGCATGCGAAGACCTCCGGATCGGGGGGCCGGTAGCGAACGAAGGTAAGGCTAACCTAAGCTCTGATCGACTGATGCCGAGGTCGACGGAAAGGACCGGACACGACCGTGCGACGCTTGCGGAACCGACTGGCGGGAGCACTGCTGTCCGTGCTCGCCCTCACCCTGACCGCGACCGGATGCGGAGGCTCCTCCGACGCCTCGTCCGGCGGCAAGGCCGGCTCGGGGGCCGCCGCGACGGCGGAGCCCGTGGCGAACCGGGTCGAACCCCTCACGCAGAGACCCGAGCCCGAGCTCCCCGTCACCGTCCGCTCCGCCGACGGCGAGCAGGTGGAGGTCGAGCGGGCCGAGCGGATCGTCCCCCTCTCCGGCAGCCTCAGCGAGATCGTCTTCACGCTCGGGCTCGGCGACCGGGTCGTCGCCCGCGACGTCACCGCCACCTTCGAACAGGCGGCGGAGCTCCCCGTGGTCACCCGGGGGCACGACGTCTCCGCCGAGAGCGTGCTGTCCCTGAAGCCCGATCTGGTGATCGCGGAGACCACCACCGGACCGGAGGAGGCGGTGGACCAGATCCGTGCCGCCGGTGTCCCGGTGCTGTTCGTGGAGGCGGCGGGCGGCCTGGACGACGTGGGCCCGCGCATCCAGGCGGTCGCCGACGCCCTCGGCGTCCCGGCGGCCGGGAAGGAGCTGACCCGGCGTTCGGAGCAGCGGATCGAGGCCGTGCGCGAGGACGTTCCGCACGGGGAGCGGCCCCGGGTCGCCTTCCTGTACCTGCGCGGCTCGGCCTCCGTCTACCTCATCGGCGGCAAGGACTCCGGCGCGGCCTCGCTGATCGAGGCGGCCGGCGCGGTGGACGCCGGGGCGGCCTCGGGCCTGGAGAAGGACTTCACCGCGATCACCAGCGAGGCGCTCGTGAAGGCCGCGCCCGACGCGATCCTCGTGATGAGCAAGGGCCTGGACTCGGTCGGCGGCGTCGACGGGCTGGTGAGGATCCCCGGGGTCGCCCAGACCCCGGCCGGCCTGGACCGCCGCATCGTCTCCGTCGAGGACGGCGTACTCCTCAACTACGGCCCGCGCACCGACCAGGTGCTGAAGTCGGTCGTGGCCCAGCTGTACGGCGAGGACGGCGCGCGGTGACCGTACTGGACAAGCCCGTCGGCTCCCGGACTCCCGCCGGCCCCACCCCGCCGCGTGCCCGCCGCACCACCCCCTGGCTGCTGACCGCCGCCCTGGCCGCCGGTCTGCTCGTCCTGGTCCCGGTCGCGGCCGGCACCGGCGCCTACCCGATCCCGGTCGGCGACGTGCTGGGCTCGCTGCTGCACCGGACCGGCCTCGGCGGCACGGAGCTGGACCGGGTGGCCGAATCCGTGCTGTGGAACGTGCGGTTCCCGAGGATCGTGCTGGCGCTGCTGGTCGGCGCCTCGCTGGGCTGTGCGGGCGCGCTGATGCAAGGCGTGTTCGGCAATCCGCTCGCCGAGCCGGGCGTCATCGGCGTCTCCTCGGGCGCGGCGGTCGGCGCGGTCGCCGCCATCGCGTTCGGCCTGAACTTCCTCGGCAACTGGACGGTGTCCGTCTTCGCCTTCGTCTCCGGTCTCGTCACCGTCCTGGTGGTCTACGCGATGTCCCGCTCGGGCGGCCGTACGGAGGTCGTCACGCTGATCCTCACGGGCATCGCGGTGAACGCCTTCGCGGGCGCGCTGATCGGGCTGTTCCTGTTCTTCGCGGACACGGCGGCGGTCAACCAGATCACCTTCTGGCAGCTGGGTTCGCTCGCCCAGGCGACCTGGCCGAAGGTGCTGGCGGTGCTGCCGTGCGCGGCGCTCGGACTCGGCATCGCCCCGCTGTACGCCCGCCGGCTCGACCTCCTCGCCCTCGGCGAGCGCCCGGCCCGGCACCTGGGCGTGGACGTGGAGCGGCTGCGGATCGTGCTGGTCCTGGTGATCGCGCTGCTGACCGCGGCGGCGGTGAGCGTGGCGGGCGTGATCGGCTTCGTCGGCCTGGTCGTCCCGCACCTGTTGCGGATGATCGCCGGGCCGGGGCACCGGTTCCTGATCCCGGGCAGCGCACTGCTCGGCGCGCTGGTCCTGCTCGCCGCCGACCTGGCGGCCCGCACGGTCGCCGAGCCCGCCGAGCTGCCGCTCGGGGTACTGACGGCGCTGCTGGGCAGCCCGTTCTTCTTCTGGCTGCTGCGCCGCACCCGGCGCAGGCAAGGGGGTTGGGCATGAGAGGCACGAGGACCGCGCACGCCAGGGGGCTGCTGCGCCTCGTACCGCCCCGTCCGGCGCCGCCGCCCCCGGCCGCGCCCGGCGACGTCCTCGCCGAGGCGGAGGGGGTACGCGTCCACCTCGGCGGGCGGCCGGTCCTGGACGGCGTCGACGTCACCGTCCGCGCGGGCGAGGTGCTGGCCCTGGTGGGCCCCAACGGGGCGGGCAAGTCGACCCTGTTGGGCGCCCTGGCCGCCGATGTCCCGGCCGCCGAGGGGGTCGTACGGGTCCACGGCCGCCCGGTGACGGACTGGACGGCGCCCGAACTCGCCCTGCGGCGGGCCGTGCTGCCCCAGTCGGCGTCGCTGTCCTTCCCGTTCCCGGTGGAGGAGGTGGTCCGGATGGGCCGCGCGCCCTGGGCGGGCACCGACCTGGCGGACGAGGACGACGCGGCCGTGGCCGAGGCGATGGCGCGCACCGAGGTGACCGGCTTCGCCGGGCGCCCGTTCTCGGCGCTCAGCGGCGGCGAGCGGGCCCGGGTGGCACTCGCCCGCGTGCTCGCGCAGCGCTCCCCCCTCCTGCTGCTGGACGAGCCGACCGCGGCGCTGGACCTGCGCCACCAGGAGCTGGTGCTGCGGCTGTGCCGGGAACGGGCGCGGGCCGGGGACGCGGTGGTCGTCGTCCTGCACGACCTCGCGCTGGCGGCGGCGTACGCGGACCGGGTCGCGGTCCTGCGGGCCGGCCGGGTCGTGGCCGACGGGCCGTCGGCCCGGGTGTTCTCCGAGGAACTGCTCTCCGACGTCTACGACCAGCCGGTGGAGGTGCTGTCGCACCCGCGCACGGGGGCCGTGCTGGTCCTGCCGCGCCGCGACCCGTGACGCGAGGTCACGGAGAGGCCGCACTACCCCGTCCCGGCGTCCGGGCGTCGCCCCGCCCCGGTAGGGTTCGCCTCCGGGAAGGGGAAGGTGAAGGAACCTGATGAGCAGGGATCGCGGCCCTCGTAGGCCCCGCAGGCTTGGCAAGTGCGCGCTCATGGCCGCCTCGGTGACCGCCGTGTCGTTGACGGCGAGCGGCTGCGTGGTGGTGCACGGCGAGCGCGAGGTGCTCCCGGCCGCCACCCGGGCCGAGGCCGCGAAGGCGCTCCAGCAGTTCACCTCGGCGTACAACGCGGCGGACAAGGCGTACGACACCTCCCTGGACGCCGACCACACCACCGGCGCCCTCGCCGCCATCGACTCGGCGCGGCTGAAGGCGGGCCGGACCAACAACCCGGGCGGCAACCCGGCGCACACGCCGCTGGTGCTGACGGACGCGAAGTTCACGATCCCGAAGAAGGCGGGCTGGCCGCGCTGGTTCGTCGCGGACGCCAAGGCCAACAAGGGCGGCGAGGCGCGCTGGTTGCTGGTGTTCACCCGCCACGGCCTGGAGGAGACCTGGCAGGCGGCCTACCTGACGCTGGTCGCCCCTGGCAAGGTGCCCGAGTTCAAGACCGACGGGGACGGCTGGGCCGAGGCCGTGCCCGCGAACTCCACCGGCCTGGCGGTCCCGCCCGCCGGGCTGAGCAAGAACTACACGGCGTACCTCAAGGGCGGCGGCACGTCCTTCGCGGACGGTCCCCACACCAGTGCCTGGCGGCAGTTGCGCGAGAAGCGCTCGATCCGTCCCGGCCTGGTCACCCAGTACATCGACGAGCCGCTGACGAACGGTGACCACGCGCCGCTGGCGCTGCGCACGAAGGACGGCGGGGCGCTGGTGTTCTTCACCTCGCGGCACTACGAGAAGCAGACGGCCGCGCAGGGCGCGGCGGTGCCGACCCCGAACAAGGACGTGCTGGCGCTGACCGACGGCGAGATCAAGCAGTCGCTGACGATGGAGTTCGTCTCCAACCAGGTCGTGCTCGACCCGGCGGACGGCTCGGGGAACGGACGGGTGTCGGTGCTGGGCCGGGTCCAGGGTCTGACGTCGGCGAAGGGCGAGTAGGCGCTGCCCCTGGTCCCGGGTGCGCGCCCCGGCCCCCGGGTCAGCGGCGCGGGGGCCAGGAGGTGCCGACGTGGTCGCTCTCCTCGCCGGCGTGCCGGGCGCAGGCGTCGGTGAGGGTCTCCAGCAGGGTCAGCGGGTCCGGCAGCGGGTGCTCGGGGCCGCGTACCCAGTGCACCGTGCGGTTCTCGCCGGGGAGCCGGGCGGGAGGTACGAGCACGTAGGAGCCGCGGCAGTGCCAGCGCAGGCCCGGATGCTCGTCCATCGTCTCGGGGTGGCAGTCCAGCTCGCAGGGCCACCACTCGTCCTCGTCCTCGGGTGTGCCGCGGGTGAGGGTGAACAGCAGCATGCGGCCGTCGTCGCTCTCGGCGACCGGGCCGACCTCGATGCCGGCGTCGAGCAGCCGCCGAAGCGCCTCGCGACCGGCCTCCAGGGGCACGTCCAGGACGTCGTGCACCATGCCGGTCGCGGTGATGAAGTTGGCCTCGGGCTGGTGGCGGGCCCAGCGCTCGATCTGCGCGCGGTCGGTCGTGGACTGGGTCTGCCAGGCGAAGGACACCGGGTGCCGGGCGGGGGTGGGACAGCCGACGCGGTCGCAGGAACAGCGGTATCCGGCCGGGTGCGCGGCGGGTGCGAGCGGCAGTCCCGCTCCGGCGGCGGCGAGCAGCAGGTCCTCCCGGCCACCGTCTCCGGCGGCCTCCTTGGGGCGGCGTCCGCGCAGCCATGAGGAGAGTTTGCCCTGCAGACCGCTCCGACCGCCGAACTCCGCGCTCATCTATCCCCTCGCCTCGCCGTCGTGCGCACCAGCATGCCCTATGGTCGCACCATTCCGCGCTTCGGGGCCGGGAAGGGACAAACTTCCCTGGTCAGGATGGATTGGCCGGAATTCTTCGGTCAGCGCGGTGCGAGCCCGTGCAGGGCGTAGTCGACGAGTGTGTCGGTGTACTCGTGGGAGATCGGCCCCGTGTGCTGGAGCCAGCGCTGGGCGAGCGGTGAGACGAAGAGCTCCAGCGCGATCCGCGGGTCGACCTCCGGCCGCAGGTCGCCGGCCTCCTGGGCGGAGCGCAGCCGGTCGACGTAGAGCTGCAGCGACGGCTCCAGGAGCTTGGTGACGAACTCCCGGCCGAGCTTCTCGTTGACGACGCCCTCCGCGGCAAGGGCACGGGAGGGGGCCTCGAACCTGGGGTCGCGCAGTTCGTCGACGGTGGCGCGCAGCACGTTCTTGAGGTCGGCGGCGAGGTCGCCGGTGTCCGGGATGGCGTACGTCTCCTGGCCGGCGGCCTGCGCGGCCTGGTCGCCCAGGTCGAGGAAGGCCTCCAGCAGGACGTCCGCCTTGGAGGACCACCAGCGGTAGATCGTCTGCTTGCCGACGCCGGCGCGGGCGGCGATGCCCTCGATGGTGGTCTTGGGATATCCGACCTCCGCGACGAGCGCGAGGGCGGCGTCGTAGATGGCCCGGCGGGACCGCTGGCTGCGGCGGCCGGCGTCGGGGTGCGGCCTCTCGGAGGCGGGGGGCTGGGTGTGAGCGGATTTCTGGGCGGCCATGGTGCGAATTTATCAGGTTGACAAGACGGAACGTCTCGCCGGACAGTGGAGCACATAGAAAGCGAGACGAAACGTCTCGTACTGAGGGAGGAGAGCGCCATGTCCCGAGGCGGAGCCGGAAACATGCTGGGCGTGGGCGGCACGCGCCGGACGATGGGCCGCGAGGCCCTGCGCGGCGGCGGTCGCAGCGGCCAGGCGGGCGGCGGCCCGGACCCGCAGGCCCAGAAACGCGAGCTGCTGCGCAAGCTGCGGGAACGGCAGCGGGACCAGCCGGGGACGAAGGCCGACGCCGACGAGGAAGAGGAAAAGGAAGAGTGACGAAGAGTACCGGGGGTGACGAGGGGCGAGGTCCTCTACCCGGCCGGCGGATCGGCGGCCGTATCCGACCGGGCGACGGCGCCCGCGGCCCCCATCACCCCTCCGGGGAGGGCCACGGGTCGCCCCAGTCCGCGTCGCGGGCCGCCTTGTAGAGGTCGCCGTGGCGCTTGGTGACCGTCCGGCGGCGGAGCTGCTCGTCCGGCTCGCACAGGTCGAGCAGGACCTGGCCCTTGCGGATCTGCGGACGCCGGACCACCCGGGAGGGGGCCGGCGCGGCCGGGAACCGGGTGGCGGCGACGTAGCTGAACTTCTCGTCCTCGTAGGCGAGGGAGCCGCCCTTGACCTGGCGGTGCAGGGAGGAACGGCTGACCCGCGCCGCGAAGTGGCACCAGTCCGTGCCGGGCACGATGGGGCAGGCGGCGCTGTGGGGGCAGGGGGCGGCGACCTGGAACCCGGCGGCGACCAGCCGCTGCCGGGCCTCGAGGACGCGGGCGTAACCGTCGGGGGTGCCGGCCTCGACGATCACGACGGCCTGCGCGGCGGAGGCGGCGGCGTCGACGAGGGCGGCACGGTCGGGGCCGGTCAGCTCGTTGAGGACGTAGGACACGGTGACGAGGTCGGTGCTCTCGACGGTGAGCGCCGCGTTGATCCGTGAGCGCTGCCAGCGGACGTCGCGCAGGGCCGGGTCGGCGGCGGCGATCTCCCGGCCGAGGGCGAGCGCGGGTTCGGCCCAGTCGAGCACGGTCACCGGACGGCCGCCGTCCCAGGTGGCCCTGACGGCCCAGGTCGCCGCGCCTGTCCCGCCGCCCACGTCGACGTGGCTCCCCGGGGTCCATCCGGGCACGGCCTCCGCGAACGCGTCCAGCGCCGACCGCACCGCCGCGAAGGTCGCGGGCATGCGGTAGGCGGCGTAGGCGACGACGTCCGCGCGGTCGCGCAGGATCGGGGCGTCGGTCGGGGTGTCCCCGCGGTAGTTGGCGATCAGCCGCTCCACGGCCTGGGCGGCCTGCCGGGGCGGCAGCCCGTCGAGGAGGTCGGCGAGGGCGGCACGCAGCGTGTCGGCGGGGTCGGCGGGGACGGCGGGGGCGTTCACCCGGCGATTCTACGGGCGGCGCCGCTGCCGGATCGGCGGTGTGGGGCCGGCGCCTGCCGGACGAGGCGGGCTGCCAGGGGGGTGTGGGCGGCCCGGCGCTGCGAGGGGGGCGTGGACTGCGGGGCGGGGTGCGCGGCCCGGCGCCGACGGGATGGGTGCGGACTGCGGGGACGGGTGGCGCAGCCCGGCGCCGACGGGGGTCTCCCCCACTCTCGGCTTCTCCCCCACTCTCGGCTTCTCGAGCGGGCCCCCATGAGCAGGGACCCCCGTCGCCCACCCGTGCGGCCCTGGGGGTACCTCCCAGGGCGTTCCGGCACTGGGCGGGAGACACGACTGCCCGCTGCGGCGGCGGTACGGACTGCGCCGAACCCGCGCAGGCCGCCGCAGGCACCCCACCCAGCGGCCGCAGGCCGCCGCAGGCACCCCGCTCAGAGCCCCCGCACCGCCCGTGCCACGCGCGTCCCCAGGGCCGCTCGGGGCGCGTTGTCCGGGGGGCGCCGGCGTGGGTGGACCGTGTTGGCGAGGAGGATCGCGAACGTGTCCGTGGCCCGGTCGAGGACCAGCATCGTGCCGGTGAAGCCGGTGTGCCCGGCCGCTCCCCGCCCCGCCAGCTCCCCCATGAACCACGGCTGGTCAAGGGCGAAGCCGAGCCCCGGCTCCGTCAGGAGCAGGTCCACGAAGTCGGGACCGAGGATGCGCGCCGGCCCGTAGGCCCCGCCCGCGAGCAGGGCACGGCAGAAGACCGCGAGGTCCCGCCCCGTCGAGAACAGCCCCGCGTGCCCGGCCACCCCGCCCAGCGCCCACGCGTTCTCGTCGTGCACGACCCCCCGCAGCATCCCCCGGTCCGCCTTGGCCCACGGCCGCCGCTGGTCCTCCGTCGCCGCCGCCCCCGGGCACGGCCCGAAACGCGTCGCCGTCATGCCCAGCGGCCGGGTGATCCCGTCGCGGACGAGGACGTCGAGGCCGCGGCCGGTGACGCGTTCCAGGACCTGCTGGAGGAGCAGCATGTTCAGGTCCGAGTAGCAGTACGTGCCGGGCGCCCCCACCGGCGGCTCCGCCCGCAGCCGGCGCAGCCGTTCCTCGTCGTCGGCGCAGTCGTACAGCGGGAGTTCGGGCCGCAGCCCGGAGGTGTGGGTGAGCAGTTGCCGTACGGTGACGCGGTGCTCGGCCGCGGCCCGGAAGTCCGGCAGGTAGGCGCCGGCCTCCGCGTCGATGCCGAGCGTGCCCCGCTCGATCTGCTGTACGGCGGCCACCGCCGTGAACAGCTTCGTCAGGGACGCCAGGTCGAAGGGCGTCCCCACGGTCATCGGCACCCGGGACGCCTCCGGCAGCTCCACGCCCCCGTCGGCGTCCGGGTCGTAGGACGCGTACCGCACGGCCCAGCCCGCCGCCTCCTCGACGGCGAGCACGGGTCCGCGGCCGACGGCCACGACCGCGCCCGCCGCCCAGGGACGCTCGCCGGTGGTGAAGCCGTGCACCTCCTGGACGGCACGGCGGAGCTCCCCGGGGTCGAGCCCGGCCCGCTCCGGGGTGCCGCTGCGCAGTCTCGGAGCGCTCAGTTCTCTTCTCCCTCCGGGGAACGGCGGCACATCCCCACGAAGCAGGCGAGCGCCACCAGTGCCGACACCAGCTGCACCACGGCCATCGGCAGCGCGGTGTCCTCCCCCGCGATGCCGACCAGCGGCGAGGCGACGGCACCGATGAGGAAGGAGGAGGTGCCGAGCAGGGCGGAGGCGGAACCGGCGGCCTTCTTGACCCGCATCAGGGCGAGCGCCTGGGTGTTGGGCAGGCTGATGCCCATCGCGGACATCAGCACGAACAGCGCGGCGGCGACGGGCGCGAGACCGACGTCGCCGAAGACGCCCAGGGACATCAGCAGCAGCGCGGTCGCGGCGGCGATGACGATCAGCAGGCCGATGCCCAGCACCCGGTCCAGCCGGACCCGCCCGACCAGGACCTTGCCGTTGAGCTGTCCGGCGGCGACCAGGCCGATCGAGTTGAGGCCGAAGAGCAGACTGAACGTCTGCGGGGAGGCCCCGTAGATCTCCTGGATGACGAACGGGGACGCGGAGATGTAGGCGAACAGCGAGGCGAAGGCGAAGCCGCCCGCGAGCATGTACCCGGTGAAGGCGCGGTCGGCGAGCAGGCCGCGCATCGCGCGCAGGGTGTCGCCGACACCGCCCGCGTGCCGCTCCGCGGCCGGCAGCGTCTCCGGCAGCTTGGCCCACACCACCCCGCCGAGCAGCAGACCCACCACGGTGAGCAGGACGAACACGCCCCGCCAGTCCGTCACGCGCAGGATCTGCCCGCCGATCAGCGGCGCGACGACCGGGGCGACGCCGGAGATCAGCATGAGGGTGGAGAAGAACCGGGCCATGGCCACGCCGTCGTACAGGTCGCGGACGACGGCCCGGGCGATGACGATCGCGGCGGCCCCCGCGAGCCCCTGCGCCAGCCGGAAGGCGACGAGGAGTCCGACGGTGGGCGCGAGCGCGCACAGGGCGGTGGCGACGACGTAGACGGCCAGCCCCGCGAGCAGGGGGCGCCGGCGTCCCCACTTGTCGCTCATCGGTCCGACGACGAGCTGGCCGAGCGCCATGCCGGCCAGGCAGGCGGTGAGCGTGAGCTGGACCGTCGCGGCCGGTGCGTGCAGGGACCGGGTGACCTCCGGGAGCGCGGGGAGGTACATGTCCATCGCCAGCGGCGGTGTGGCGGTCAGGCCGCCCAGGATGAGCGTGACGAGCAGGCCGGTGCGGCGGATGGCGCGCGGCGGGCGGGCGGCCGGCCCCGCTTGCGGCCCGCCCGCCCGCGCGGGCGGCGAAGTCTTCGGTACGGCGTTCGGTACGGCGTTCGGCGTGGTGTCCGGGGTGGCGTCCGGCGTGGCGTTCGGTGCGGTGTCCGGTGCGGTGTTCCTGTCCGGTGACGTGTGCGGTATGGACGGCCCGCGCTCGGGCATGTGCCCCTCCCTCTTCTGCAGATCCGGCACCTATGCTCTCAGCTCGTACGGACGTGAACGAACAGACTCGAACGAAACTGAGCGAGGGTGGGGCAGAGTGTCAGCGGTGACCGGGCAGAAGGTGCGCTGGGGGATTCTGGCGACCGGCGGGATGGCGGCGAGGTTCACGGCGGATCTGGTCGATCTGCCGGACGCGGAGGTCGTGGCGGTGGCGTCGCGGACCGAGGCGTCGGCGAAGGCGTTCGCGGAGCGGTTCGGGATACCGCGGGCGTACGGCGACTGGGAGACGCTGGCGCGGGACGAGGAGGTCGACGTGGTGTACGTCGCGACCCCGCACTCGGCGCACCGGGCCGCCGCCGGCCTGTGTCTGGAGGCGGGACGCAACGTGCTGTGCGAGAAGCCGTTCACGCTGAACGCCCGCGAGGCGCAGGAGCTGGTCGGTCTCGCCCGGGCGCGCGGGAGCTTCCTGATGGAGGCCATGTGGATGTACTGCAACCCGCTGGTGCGACGGCTGAAGACACTGGTCGACGACGGCGCGGTCGGTGAAGTACGCAGCGTCCAGGCCGACTTCGGGCTGGCGGGCCCCTTCCCCGCCGCGCACCGGCTGCGGGACCCCGCGCAGGGCGGCGGCGCGCTGCTCGACCTGGGCGTGTACCCGGTGTCGTTCGTGCAGCTGCTGCTGGGTGAGCCGTCGGACGTCGCGGCACGGGCGGTGCTCTCGGAGGAGGGCGTCGACCTCCAGACGGGCGCGCTGCTCTCCTACGAGGGCGGCGCCCTCGCCTCGGTGCACTGCTCCATCGTCGGCGGTACGCCCAACTCCGCCTCGATCACCGGTTCCGAGGGCCGCGTCGACGTTCCCGGCGGCTTCTTCTTCCCGGACCGCTTCGTGCTGCACCGGGACGGCCGGGACCCCGAGGAGTTCCGGGCCGACCCGGCCGACGGGCCGCGGGACAGCCTCGGGCACGAGGCCCGGGAGGTGATGCGCGCCCTGCGCGCCGGTGAGACCGAGTCCCCGCTGGTGCCGCTCGACGGCACGCTCGCCGTGATGCGGACGCTGGACGCGATCCGGGACCGCGTCGGCGTCCGCTACCCGGGCGAGCACCCCGGCGAGGTGGCCGCGGAGCGGGCGGTCACGCCGGCTTGAGCCCCTGCTCCCCCACCTCCGTCACGAAGGACGCGGCGGTCGTGAGCGGCGCGCCCTGCGTGGTCACGTGGGACACCGTCCTGAAGTCGGCGCGCGCCAGCTGACGGCCGAGGGAGACGGTCACGTAGCCGCGCCGCCCGTTGAAGAACTTCAGGTGCGGGTTGGCGGCCATGAGGGTGTCCCAGTTGGACGGCTTCTCCGAGCCGTCACGGCCACTGGTGACGGAGGTCGTGACGATCTCCGTGCCCACGGTCCGGGAGTCCGGGTCGGAGAAGTCGCGCTTGATGTCGAAGCCGTAGTGCACGTGCACGTCGCCGGTGAGGACCATCAGGTTCTCGATCCCGGCGGCCTGCGCGCCGGCCAGCACGCGCTCGCGGGAGGCCGGGTAGCCGTCCCAGGAGTCCATGGAGACCTTGGAGGGCAGGGTGGTGGAGTTGTGACGCCGGGAGAAGGTGACCTGCTGGGGCACCACGTTCCACAGGGCGTCG
>NZ_JAGMUE010000171.1:0-2908 GCF_019049165.1 Streptomyces sp. AC627_RSS907 | reverse complement strand
GCGCTCCTGGGCGCTGCCGGTCATGGTGCGGCTCGGGTCCTCCGACTCGGGGCCGGGGAACTGCCAGCCGTCGCCGTAGGCCTGGTTGGAGCGGTACTGGCGGGTGTCGAGCACGTCGAACTGGGCCAGCCGTCCCCAGTGCAGGCGGCGGTAGAGCTTCAGGTCGGGGCCGTCGGGGAGCTGCGGGCGGCGCAGCGGCATGTTCTCCCAGTAGGCGCGGTAGGCGGCGGCCCGGCGGAGCAGGAACTCCTCGGGCGGGACGCTGTTCTCCGGGGTGTCGCCGGCGTAGTTGTTCTCGGTCTCGTGGTCGTCCCAGGTGACGACGAACGGGTGCGCGGCGTGCGCGGCCCTGAGGTCGGGGTCGGACTTGTAGAGGGCGTACCGCAGGCGGTAGTCCTCCAGGGTCACCGTCTCGCGCTTGAACAGGGACGGCAGGGTGCCGGCCGGGTAGGCGCGGGAGCCGCCGACGTCGTTGACGGCGTACTCGTAGAGGTAGTCGCCGAGGTGGAAGACGACGTCCACGTCCTCCTCGGCCAGGTGCCGGTAGGCGGTGTAGTAGCCCTCGTCGTACTTCTGGCAGGAGACCACGCCGAAGGTGAGGTCGGAGGCCCGGCTGTGCCGGGCGGGCGCGGTGCGGGTGCGGCCGGCCGGGCTGACCCAGCGGCCGGCGCGGAAGCGGTAGTGATAGACGTGGCCGGGCGCGAGGTGGCCGACCTCGACGTGCACGCTGTGGTGGAACTCGGGGTGGGCGGTGGTGCTTCCGCGTCTGACGACGCGGCGGAACCGTTCGTCGAGGGCCAGTTCCCAGCCGACGGTGACGCGTTGGGCGGGCAGCCCGCTGTCGGCCTGGTACGGGGCCGGCGCCAGGCGCGTCCACAGCAGGACGGAGTCGGGCTGCGGGTCGCCGGAGGCCACGCCGAGCGTGAAGGGGTCGGCGGTGAGCTGCGCCGCGTCGAGTTCGGCGGCGCTCGCGGTGCCGGCGGCGGGCAGGTTCACGGAGAACGCGAGCGCGGCGGCGGCGCCGGTGACGGTCAGGAAGCGACGGCGGCCCAGGTGGCGGGCGGCGGCGCGGAGTTCGGGCGCGTGCGAGGGCCGGGACGGGGCCGGTGCCTGTCCATGTGTCTGTGCCTGTGCCTGTCGGTTCGCGGATGTCATCCGTTTCCTCCCCTTGCGATAGGTGCAAGGGGCATTCGACGGGCCGGGCACGACCCCCTCTTGGCGCGAACATGTCGTCACCGTGTCGGGAGGATGAGTTCCGCATGATCCCCCACGCGTACGCTGCCGCCTCATGAACACCGTGAAAACCACCGGCGAGGCACAGGCCGGGAAGGAAGAGGCGCTGCGCGTCGCCGTCGTCACGGGCGCCGGCTCCGGTATCGGCCGGGCGGTCGCCGTCGAACTGCTCGGCGAGGGCTGGGCGGTGGCCCTCGCCGGCCGCCGCCCCGGGCCACTGGAGGAGACGGCCGCGCTCGCGCCCCCCGGCACCCCGACGCTCTCCGTGCGAGCCGACGTGTCACGGCCGGACGACGTGGCGGCCCTGTTCGCCGCCGTGCGCGACCGCTTCGGCCGGCTGGACCTGCTGTTCAACAACGCCGGGACGTTCGGCCCGGGCGGTGTGCCGGTCGAGGAACTTCCCTACGACGCGTGGCGGCACGTGGTGGACACCAACCTCAACGGGGCGTTCCTGTGCGCGCAGGCGGCGTACCGGCAGATGAGGGAACAGCGCCCGCAGGGCGGCCGGATCATCAACAACGGCTCGGTCTCGGCCCACACGCCGCGCCCGCACTCGGTGGCGTACACGGCGACCAAGCACGCGCTGACGGGCCTGACCAAGTCCCTGTCGCTGGACGGCCGGCCCTACGGCATCGCGGTGGGCCAGATCGACATCGGCAACGCGGCCACCGACATGACGGTCGGCATGCGGACCGGCGCACTCCAGGCCAACGGGGAGACGGCACCCGAGCCGGTGATGGACGTCGCCGACGTGGCGCGCACGGTGCGGCACATGGCGGAGCTGCCGTTGGAGGCGAACGTGCAGTTCGCGACGGTCATGGCGACGGCGATGCCGTACGTGGGGCGTGGCTGAGCAGGGCGCGCGAGACCCCGCCGACTCGATCCACACAACCGGAATTCGAAGGTCCGCACTCTTGCGGCCGGTGGCGGGCTTATGCTCAACTCTCCTTCACCAGAGCTTCACATATGGAGCTCTGGTCTTCGGAAGGCCCGCAGCCATTCCGAGGGGGGAGGCGGCAGCCGTTCCGTCACACCGGCTGGGGGTGGATCCCGCGCAGGACCGCGGGATGCGCACCGGTGGGCGGACGGCTGCCGCGCACGTCCCGCCCTGCTCGGACCGGGCTACGCCTGCCCGGTCTCGAACTCGGACCGGCCTACGCCTGCCCGGTCTCGAACCGCGCGATCCGGCCGTCCCCGTCCACGGTGAAGTTCCACCGCGTCCGCATCTCGCCCCAGGTGTCGTTGCGGTAGCGGGCGATGAGGGCGCGGCCCCCGTTCGACTCGTTGTCGACCTCCATGTGCCCGTTGGAGGAGAAGATCTCCTGGTCGATCCACTGGGCGAGGTCCCGGTCGTCCCCGTCGTCGGCCATGGTGGCGTCCGGCGCGAGGACCGCGAGGAAGGCCTCGCGGTCGTGGGCGTTGACTGCGGCGACGAAGGCGCGAACGGCCGGGTCGCTCAGTCGCGTGGTCTGAATCGTCATGCCGGCCAGCGTCACACCGCCCCCGGGCCCCCGCCACCCGGCACGCACCCGGGGCCGGCGCCCGCCCCGCCCCGCACCCGGTCCCTGGCCCCGCCATCAGACCCGCACCCCCGCACCCGCACCCGCACCAGATATCCGCCCGGCCCCGCCATCCGCCCGGCCCCGCCATTCATCCCGGTGCCACCCCCCAGTTC